>JAESUI010000358.1 GCA_016763135.1 Flavobacteriales bacterium | reverse complement strand
TTTATAGACTGAATGAGAAATATCATCTGCTCTAACAGTATGTTTTAAGTTTAATTCTCTGATAGCATCTTCATCATCGCTCAAAGTGTCTTCACCATCCATCTCTTTAAAGTTGCCATTGAATTCTGAAAGAGTATCTACTTTTTCAAATTGATTGTTGACTACGTTATCTTCAATTTGTTTTTTGTCAATTCCAACTGTAGTTACTTCATCGCTTGGATTAGCCTCCATTTCTGTGGTAATTTCAGTGTCTTCTTTTTTGTTTTTGGATGAAATAGGAGAAGTTGTTTTGATGTTAAATTCGTGTGGGTTTTGCTTCATTGCTCTGCCATAAATCCAGCTATAGTCACACGGTTTTTTTTTCTGTTTATAATGATTTTCAATATTACTAACTAGGTTGTTATAAATTTCTTTGGTTGGAGGATATTCATTAAAAAGCTCATCTAACACTTGTTTGGAATATTCGCCTGCTTTTTGTTGAGAATCAGTTGTTTTTTGTTCTTCATTGGTGCTCCAATTTAACCGCATTTTTTGCTGTATTGATAAATACAATACTCTAAATATGTAAAAATTGATATTACTTTCTAGGTCTTCAGAAAATGAAATGGAGGAGGGGAGATAAAATTTCAATCCAGACCAACCACCTTCTCTTTCGGATGTGACAATTTCATTTTGACAACCAGTTAAAGCTCGAGATAATATGGTTAGTCTAGGTTTAAGTGGTTCTAAATAAACTGTTCTATTCTCCATTTCTTCATCAACCTTAGTGGTTAATTTATGGTAGAACTTGTGTAAACGTTTAAATATGAGTTGATCTACTTCCATCAATCAATGCTTTAATGATATAATGAGTAAAGGATTTAATATAATTTTTGATTCTATCATTGAGTCATTCTTACATTATTATATGCTTAAACTAATTAAATCTTTCAATGCTTCTAAGGTATCTTCATCGTCAGTAAGGGGTTCTGCAATGGCAACATTGCAGGATAAACGTTGAGGTAAACCACTTTTTATTAAAATGGCAGCATCAACTAATAATCTTGTAGAAACAGTTTCTGCTAACCCAAGTTCTGTTAAGTTTCGGATTTTTGCTCCCATTTTTACTAATTTTTTAGCAATGTCTTCTTCTGATCCAGTTTCATTAATTAGAATTTCTGTTTCAACTTTATTTTCAGGATAAATAAATGATAAAGAAACGAATCGCTGTCTGGTAGAAGGTTTTAGCTCTTTAAATCCTTTTTGATAACCTGGGTTATAAGTTGCTACCAGCATAAAAGAATCATCTGCAGGAATCGTTTCTCCTGTCTTATCAATAAATAATGTTCTTCTGTGATCAGTTAATGAATGTAAAGCAACAATAATGTCTGGACGAGCTTCAGCAACTTCATCCAAATATAAAATGGCACCTTCTCTTACGGCTTTTGTCATAGGCCCATCTATCCAAACTGTTTCTGCTCCTTTAATAATGTAACGTCCTATCAAATCCGTTGCAGATGTTTCTTCATGGCAGGCAACAGTATAAAGTTTCTTACCCATTTTATGAGCCATGTACTCTACAAATCTCGATTTACCAGTTCCTGTAGGTCCTTTTATAAGTAAAGGGAGTTTGTTTTTATAAACGTGTTCAAAAATGGTCTCTTCTTGATCTATTATTTTATAATAAGGATTTTTCATTTTAATATTTTTTTTATTAGGTCAAAAAAAGGTCAGAAAATCATTATGAAATCCCAACCTTTTATAACCTAACCTATTATACTAACTATTTTTATTCTGTTATTAATGCTTCGTCAGTTGGTCTTCCATACTGGAAAAAGTTGATGATGTATAATATGATGCCAGTACTAAATACAGTAGCACATAAAATCAATATTAGAAAGTGAGGTTGAATTTCTAGTTGTGTTTCCATAAAATCAACACCCATTATTCTTTCCATATATACTTGAGCAACTCCTGCAACTCCAAAGGCAACAGTCATACCAACCATACCAATATTACTTAGCCAAAATGCCATCCTGGTCATGTTGTTATCATATAGTTTTCGGCCAGTAAGGTTTGGCATTGCATAAGAAATAATTGCCAATACTATCATTGCATAAGCACCCCAAAATGCCATGTGGGCATGAGAAGCGGTAACCAACGTTCCGTGTGTGTAAAGGTTTACATTAGGCAATGTATGTGCCGCGCCTAATAATCCTGCTCCTACAAAAGAAACTATTGCTGCTCCTAAAGTCCATGTTAAAGCTGTTTTATTTGGATGTTTTTTCTCTCCTTTACGGTACATATTAATGGCAAACAATGCCATTGCTAAGAAAGCTAAAGGTTCTAAGGCCGAGAAGATTCCTCCAATCCATAACCAATAAGATGGTGCTCCGATGTAATAAAAGTGGTGACCTGTTCCTAAAATTCCGGAAAGAAAAGTTAGTCCTACTATTACGTACAACCATTTTTCAATAACTTCTCTATCTGCACCGGTAATTTTAATTAATAGGAAGGCCAAAATACCACCCATAATTAACTCCCAAACTCCTTCAACCCAAAGGTGAACTACATACCATCTATAAAAAGAATCTAATGTTTGACTATCAAACCAAATCATTCCTGGTAAGTACAATAATGCCAAAAACAAAAGTCCCATAGATAATACTAGGGCAGTTGTTGTTTGCCTTTTACCTTTAAATAACGTCATTAAGATGTTAAACAAAAATGTCAATACATTTATTACTACCAGATAATCAAGTGGTCTTGGAATTTCTAAGAATTTACGCCCTTCCCATATATTTAAGTGAAAACAAATGATAGCTGTTACTCCAACAGCTAAAAATGTAATTAACTGTATATACGCTAATTTTACGGAGTATAATTCTGTTTGTGCTTCTTCGGGAATAATGTAGTGTGCTGCACCCATAAACCCTAAAATTAACCATACTACTAAAAGGTTAGTATGCGTTGCTCTCATCGCGTTAAATGGAGATATTTCGTGTAACCCATCGTATCCCATATGGGCAAAACCCATGGTAAAACCGAATACTAATTGTAGTGCGAAAAGCAATAAAGCCGATGCAAAGAACCAGTATGCTACTTTTTGTGTTTTATATTTCATGATTTATAATTTTTATAGTTTATAATTCTTTTTATTAGTCTTTAATTTTTTCAA
>JAESUI010000357.1 GCA_016763135.1 Flavobacteriales bacterium | reverse complement strand
TTATCTCTTAAAGTAGCTTTGTTATAATCGTAAAAGATGTTTTTTAGGACAATTACACTTCCTATTTCGATTTTCTTTAAGCATATATTTTTTTCAACCTCTTGATAAGCTGCAGTTGCAGGAATGTTAAAGTTTTCTGAATGAAATAAATAACTATCCTTTCTTACAATTAATCCATAATTTTTACCAGAAGGTAATGAAACTAAATATTTACCAGTTGTTGCATTAGATTTAAACGTTGCTAGGGTTTTATTTTCATCAATATCAATTAACTCTATAGTAGCTTCAACAGGTTTAAGTGTTTTACAATCACTAATAACACCTTTTAAAATGGTAATTCGTTTAGTAAGTGCATCTACTTGTTTTTCAATTACTTTTTCGCTTACAGGTTTTGCAACACTTGCCAATAAATTATCTTCAGAGTTTAATTGAAATGGTTTTTCTGGACCTAAAAAAGTAATCATATAAATATCTTTTTCTCCAAGTCCATCTTCTTTAAAGGAAGAGTAATAACCTCTTCTACCACTGGCATTAATTACAAAGAATACATCATCATCAACTGTATTAATAGGATAGCCCATGTTCTCTGGTTCACCCCAAGTACCATCATCCTTTAGCGTAGATTTAAAAACATCATAGTTACCCATAGTTTTATGACCACGAGAGCTAAAATAAAGTGATTTACCATCAGGATGAAAAAATACAGCTTCTTCATCGTGTTTGGTATTGATACTTGGCCCTACATTTTTAGATGGCCCCCAATCTTTTTTAATCTCATCCCATTTAGTTACATAAATATCATGATTCCCAAATCCTCCTGGCTTATTACTCACAAAGTAGAGTGTTTTACCATCATTCGAATAACTTGCAGAAGATTCATGACTTTTAGTATTGATGTATTTATTCATTTTTTTTGGTTTAGTCCAAATTACTCCCTCCAATTTACATTCGTATAAATTACCGTCTCCTTTGGTGTCCCTATACATAATCATACTTTGAGCATCAGGAGAAACAGCTGTTGTAGCATCATGTATACCAGTGTTGATTTGTGTCCCCATATTTTCAGGAGAAGTCCATTTTCCTCCAACTTTTTTAGTGATGAAGATGTCTTCATCATAATCACCATACATTTCCATGAAATTTTCAGCTCCTGTAGAAGTATTTCTCCTAGAAGTAAACATCATTATTGATTCATCTGCAGAAATGATTGCTCCATATTCAGGGTATTTACCGTTAACAGGTCTTCCAAAATTGTCTATAAAAACTCTCTTTGGGTTGGCTATTAATTTCTTTGCCGTTTTACATTCTTCAATTTTTTTATTTACGTCTTCGAGCTCTGCTGGATTTTTAGAAACCAAAGTGGTTTTATATTTGTTAAATGCACTTATAGCTTTATCAAATTTAGAAGCTATGTGATACCCTATACCTAAATGATATTGTACATCATTAGCTACATTAGGATTTAGTTTTAATGCTTTTATAAAATGAGGAATGCATTCATCTTTATATACCGATGACATTAAATAACACCTCCCAATTTTGTAATTTAATTCAGCATTATTTGGATTGAATTTGTTAGCTGTAAACAAAAGAGGAAGAGCCTCCTTGTAATAAGCCTTTCTACCGATATAGTCATTTTCATTTATGCCTAAATATGATGTAGGGAAAATATCAAAGAGTTCATTTCCGGCTTCAAGGTTTTTCTTTGCTATTTTAAACTCATCTTTTCGCTCTTTAAAGAGTTTCTTGTCAAAAGGAATATCTTGCGCTTGAATTAGTGAAGCAACAAATATTAAAGTAAATAAGTAAATATATTTTTTCATAACTTGAGTAGTGTCTTATTGTTAATTACAACTTTGCTGAGCAAATGTTTTTCCATTTTTTAATCCTAATGAAGCGGCTTTATTCCAATCTTCACAAGCTTTATCTTCTTGTCTAAGCATTTCTCTTGCAATTCCTCTGTTTAGGTACGCGGCAGCATAAGAATCATTTAAAACAATTGCTTTGTTACAATCAGCAACAGAACCTTTATAATCCTTTAATTTGAATTTAGCTGCAGCTCGATTATTGTAAGCAAAAACATAGCTAGCTTTTAATCGAATAGCGTCATTATAATCTTTAATTGCACCGTTGTAATCGCCTTTTTCATATTTAGCATAACCTCTATTATTATAGGCGATGTAATAATCATTTTTCATTAGAATAGCTTTATCATAATTTTTAATTGCCTCATCATATTGTTTATTGTTTCTTAAGGCGCTTCCTAAATTATTATATACAAAAGCAAGCTTTTTATCAACTAAAATGGCTTTTTTATAATCTTTAATAGCACCCGAGAAATCTTTCAGTTGTCTTTTAGCACTCCCTCTATCGTTATATGCATAAGCATAGTTAGGCTTGTTTTTTATTGCTTTTGTGTAATCTGCAATCGCTTCATCATATTTACCGTCAAGAAAATAAAAACCACCTCTGTAATAATATGCTTGTGCATTTTTCTCATCTACTCTGATGGCATTATTAAAATCTTTTAACGCTGCATCTTTATTGTTTAACTCTTGGTATGCACGCCCTCTAATAAAATATGCATTGTTAGAGTCAGGGTTTAATTCTATTACTTTATTAAAATCTACAATGGCATCTTTAAAATCTCCCATTTGATATTTAATTGAACCTCTATTGAAGTATGCTTTATCAAAGTTTGGAGCAAGTTCAATCGCTTGATTAAAATCACTCATTGCACCTTGTAAGTCCTTAGCATTAAATTTTTCTATTCCTGCATTATATAATTCTTGAGCTTTCATGTCATCTAATGCAGTAGAATCCCCAACATTTACTTCGTCTTGAGTAAATCCAATAAAGCTTATAAAAAAGCAAGGAATCAATAAGAATATCTTTAGTTTTTTCATATTTTCAAAATTTTGATAGTACCAATTTAATAATATTTGTGAAATATCATAAGGATAGCCATGTTTAGTTATAATAATTTAATAACACTAACTATGCCATCAAAAATTTATAGTTTTGGAATTCATGGAGATTCCTGAAAATACAATATTGTCAACTGTTAATTATTTTAAAGGAGAATTAACCAGTTTTTATGACACTTCAGAATTAGAACAAATCTTACAAATTACATTTTCTCATTATTTTAAGTTAAATAGAATTGATTTAACACTAAAAAGAGATGATATTTTATCTCAATCTGAGATTAATCTACTGAAAGAAGTAATTGATGAACTTAAGAAAAAAAAGCCATTAGCACAAATAATAGGGGAATGGGAATTTTTCGATCTAGTATTAAAAATTAACGAACACACATTAATTCCAAGACCAGAAACTGAAGAATTAGTTCAGTTAATTATTGATCAGAATAAAGAGAAAGAGCATCCATATATTCTTGATATAGGTACAGGGACAGGATGTATAGCATTAGCATTAAAGAAAAATTTATCAAACTCAAAAGTATCTGCTTTCGATGTTTCAGATGAAGCACTTAAGCTTGCGAAAATAAATGCTAATAAAAATAATTTAGAAGTGGCTTTTAATAAGGTTGATATTCTTAATTGGAAAACTCAAACTATTGAGAATAAATATGATATTATAGTTAGCAATCCTCCTTATATTACCCTTAAAGAAAAAGGTCTAATGCATAAAAATGTGTTGGATTACGAACCTCATTTAGCATTGTTTGTTGATGATGAAGAACCTCTAATATTCTATGAATCAATAGCAGAATTTGCATTAAACCATTTAACTCTAGGTGGTAAATTGTACCTTGAGATAAATGAAAATTATGGAAATGAGGTTAAGGACTTATTACTTGATAGAAAGTTTAAAAATGTTAATATTGTATTAGACATTAACGAGAAAGAAAGAATAGTAAGTTGTAATATATAAGTATGAAGTTAGATATTTTAGCAATAGGAGTACATCCTGACGATGTTGAGTTGGGTTGTTCGGGAACAATATTAAAACATATTGCTCTAGGAAAAAAAGTAGGTATATTAGACTTAACGAGAGGAGAGTTAGGGAGTAGAGGAAGTGGTGAGTTAAGATTAGTAGAGGCAGAGAATTCTGCCAAACTATTAGGTGTTTCAATTAGAGAGAATCTTGGTTTTGCTGATGGATTTTTTAAAAATGATAAAGAACATCAATTAGAAATTATAAAAATTATTAGAAAGTATCAGCCAGACATTATTTTAGCGAATGCTCCAAAAGATAGACATCCAGATCACGGGAGAGCATCACAATTAGTATCAGAAGCGTGCTTTTATAGTGGGTTAGTAAGAGTTGAGACTCAATTAGATGGAAAAAATCAAGAGCTATGGAGGCCAAAAGTAATTTATCATTATATACAGGATAGATTTTTAAAACCTGATTTTGTTGTTGATGTATCTGAACATATGGATAAGAAAATGGAATCAATTTTAGCTTTCAGTTCACAGTTCTATAATCCTGTGTCTGATGCCCCAGAAACTCCAATATCAAGTAAGAAGTTTTTAGATTTTATAAAGGCTCGTATGGCTAATTTTGGTAGAGATATTAATGCTGATTACGCAGAAGGATATACTACAGAAAGAGTAATAGGGATTGAGGATATTACTCAATTGAAATAAAAATAGTTTACATTCGTTTTTAAGGCACTTTCAATAGCCATTTTTTGAAGTTTTTATCTCAAATAACCAACAAGTCAGAGTTTAACAGAAATGTTTTTACGCTGTTTACTGGACAAATAATTGTTCAAGCAATTTCATTTGCTGTTGGCTTTATTATTACAAGACTTTATTTGCCAGAACAAATAGGTGTGTATTCGCTATTTGTGGCTATAGTTACTATTCTAACTATTGTGTCAACTGGCCGGTATGATGCAGCAATAGTTGTGGAAGAAGATGATGATAAGGTCAAATCTCTATGGTTATTATCTATGGTGGTCAGCCTCTTTTTCAATTTGTTTTTAATTGTATTCTTGTATTTATTTTCAGAACAATTAATGACTTATTTGAATATTGATGGGCTAGGGAAGTGGTTGTTGTTAATCCCATTTACAGTTTTTATAGGAAGCATTATTAAGGCAACTCAATATTATTTTAATAGATATGCTGATTATAAGGAAATGAAAAATTCCGATATTATTAAATCATCAAGTAATTCTGTTTTTTCAGTAGGGTTAGGCTTCTTTAATTTTCTTTCAGGGGGATTAATTATTGCAAGTATTGTTGGGAATGTATTCTCAGCAGGATTTCTATTATTAAAACTTCCATTAAAATTTTGGAAAGATTTAAGTAAGAGCTTTTCAAAAGATGCACTAAAATCAGTTGCAATTAAGTACAAGAATTACTTAACCTCTTATTCTTTATCAGGGCTTCTTAACGCTTTAGTCTCAAATGGAACACCGCTTTTTATTATTTATTTTTTCAGTGAAAAAATAGCGGGATATTATTTTATGGCAGAGAAAGTAATAAGTATCCCTATTGGATTAATAGTAGCTTCAATTTCAAAAGTATTTTATCAAAAAGCAAGTGAATTATACAGAGAAGATAAAGTTCAATTTTTGAGTTTAATTAATAGTATTCAGAAAAAGATGGTGTTGTCTTTATTGCCATTTCTAATTGTTTTAACAATAGTAGCGCCTTATTTCTTTAAACTATTTGGAGATGGATGGGAATATGCAGGTGAAATGGTAAAATATTTTGCAATACTGGTGTTCTTCAACAATATAGTTTCTCCCGTTGGTTCTATTTCAAACATATTAAATAGGCTTGATGTATTACTTTATTTCAATATTAGCATTGCTGTCTTTAGGGTAGCTACATTTTATATAGGAAGCTTATATTTGAGCTTTGAATATTCATTATTATTTTCATCTATTGTTATTTCAAT
>JAESUI010000003.1 GCA_016763135.1 Flavobacteriales bacterium | reverse complement strand
TGAAGTTCATTGATGTCTTCTTTCATCATTTCTCGATGCTTTCCTAATCTCTCAGGAATTTCATCGTAATACTCTTGAGGAGGAGGAGGTAAAAATTCAATTCCTCTAGCTTTTAATTGACTTACAGTTTTAATAATGTCATCTGTGGCAACAGCAATATGTTGTACACCTGAACCTTCATAAAAATCTAAATACTCTTCGATTTGAGATTTTTTTGCAGCTTTTGCAGGTTCATTAATTGGGAATTTAATTCGACCATTACCATTAGACATTACTTTACTCATTAGGGCAGAATATTCTGTGTGAATTTGTTTGTCATCAAACGATAAAAAGTTTTCAAAACCCATAACATCTTCATACCATTTTACCCAAACATCCATTTGATTCCAGCCAACATTACCAACCATATGATCAATAAATTTTAAGCCAACGGATGTAGGGTTATAATCAGATTCCCATTTTCGAAACCCTGGCATAAAAGCTCCTGTATAGTTTTTACGTTCTACAAACATATGAACGGTTTCTCCATACGTATAAATCCCAGCGGTAACAATTTCACCATGTTCATCGGTTTCAACAATTGGTTCTTGATATATTTTGGCTCCTCTACTTGTAGTTTCTTCAAAAGCTTTACGAGCATCATCTACCCACAATGCAATTACTTTTACACCATCACCATGTTTTACAATGTGTTCGTTAATTGGCGATTTACTATTTAATGGTGTTGTTAATACCAATTTAATTTTATCTTGTACTAATACATAACTTACAACATCTTTAGACCCTGTTTCTAAGCCTTTATAAGCTAGCGATTGAAATCCAAATGCTGTTTTGTAGAAATGGGCAGCTTGTTTTGCGTTTCCAACATAAAACTCTACATAATCTGTTCCTAAAAGCGGAAGGAAGTCTTGTGCTCCTTCAAATATTTTTTCTAAACCGTATTCTACATTTTTTATATCACTCATATTGTTATTTTTTGTTTTTAGTGGTCCCAACTTTTATAATAGTCATCCACTTCCAAATTCATTGCCTCTTCAGTTATCATTACGGGATTAAACGGATCAATCATAACTGCTAATTCTTGCGTTTTTTCTTTACCAACACTTCTCTCTATTGCCCCTGGATGTGGTCCATGAGGAATTCCTCCAGGATGTAAAGTAATTTGTCCTTTATCAATATCATTTCTACTCATAAAGTCACCATCAACATAATACAACAATTCTTCAGAATCAATGTTACTATGATGGTAAGGAGAAGGAATTGATTCTGGATGATAATCATACATTCTTGGAACAAATGAACAAACTACATAGCCCGGAGCTTCCCAAGTTTGATGAATTGGTGGTGGCATATGAATTCTACCAGTAATTGGTTCAAAATCATGGATTGAAAAAGCATACGGATAATTAAACCCATCCCATCCTACCACATCAAATGGATGATTTTCATGCGTATATTCCCAAAGAACATCTTGTTTTTTTGATAAAACCTTAAATTGCCCTTTCTCATCATGTGTTATCAAGTCGGTTGGCAATCTAAAATCACGTTCGCAAAATGGAGAATGCTCTAGTAATTGCCCATAATTGTTTCTATAACGATTTGGTGTTGTAATTGCTCCTTTAGATTCTATAAATAAAATTCGATTATCTTCTGTATCAAAATCTATTTGGTAAGTCGTTCCTTTAGGAATAATTAAATAATCTCCATATTTAAAATCTAAACTACCGTACATGGTTCTCAACTGCCCCGAACCAACATGGATAAATAGCATTTCATCTGAATCACTATTTCTATAAAAATAATCTTTAGAAAATGATTTTGGAGCTGCTAATCCTATTTTTAAATCGTTGTTAACAAAAAGAATTTTTCTGCTTTCTAAATAATCTTCTTCTGGTTGTAAAGAAAAACCTTTAAAGCTTAATGCTTTCATGTTTTTATCTACAGCTATTTTAGGTGTTAAATCTTTTACTCTCTTAATCTCACTAACTACAGTTGGTGGATAAAGATGATAAATTAAAGAAGACATACCTGCAAATCCAGCAGTTCCAAAAAGCTCTTCTTGATAAAGGCTTCCGTCCTCTTTTTTAAAAGTAGTGTGTCTTTTTTTTGGGATTTCACCCAATTTATGATATCGTGACATTTGTAACTATTTATTAATGAATAATGATTATTAATTTATAAGTAATTACAAATAATCATTCAGGATCTCTTTTGAGTTCTTTTTTAGTTCGGGTTTTATGATACAAAGCATATTGATTTATCATATCGTAAAAATACAAAATTGAAATCTGGTAAAAAAATGATAAAAATCAGTTTCTTTGATCAAACTAATTATCTGCAGCAAACCACTCTGCATAAGAAGTTGGTGTTTCTCTTAACATTAAACTATGTAACTGAATATTTGATGGAAGTTTTGATTTAATCAAATCTGCATAATGGACTAATAACAATTCACAGGTAGGTTGAAAAGGAACAATAATCAGTTTATTCATAAATTCAAATTGAGCTTTATCAATCTTCATCTTTTCATTCAGCACTAATGAATGATCGTATTCCTTAACAATTAATTCTTTTACAATTTTTTTAATAACCCCAAAATCTATCACCATCCCTTCATCAGAATCTGATGTACCATCTTTCACTTCTCCTATTACAGTAACATCGAGCTTATAAGAATGTCCATGAATATTTTTACATGGGCCATCATAACCTAATAAGGCATGAGCCATTTCAAATTGAAATTCTTTGGTAATTCTAATGATAGACATAATGTAAGTTTAGATTACAAAATTAAGAATAGTTGTTAGTTCTACAACCTACTACCTATAACTATTACATCATCAATTTGTTCCAAATCACCCATCCAATCAACAAAAGAATCATTTAAGATTTTATACTGCTCTTCCATACTCTTAGAATTAATAGAAAGTAACAACTGTTTAAACTGTTTATAACGGAATTTTTTTCCTTTTACCCCACCAAATTGATCAGCATAACCATCTGAGAATAAGTAAACAGTATCTCCTTTATTTAACTTAAACGAATGTTTAGAGAACTCATTTGCACCTTCAGAATAACTTCCTATTGGGAACCTATTTGCCTTAATTTCATAAAGCATCAACCCATTTTCATCCGTCATATTTGGTTCTATTCCACTTCCGTCAATCGTCTTTAGTTCTTTATCACTAATAATATATAGAGGGTTATAAGCTCCTGAATACTCTAATACACTTGTTTCTTTATTAAAGGTACATAAAGAGATATCCATTCCATCTTTAATAGCACCAGAATCTAATTCTTGTCGTAAAGTATCTGAAACTCCTTTATTCAATTCATTTAAAATTTTATCTGGTTGAGTTGTTCCATACTCCCCAACAATTTTATCCAACAAATTATATCCAACTATACTCATAAATGCTCCAGGAACTCCATGTCCTGTACAATCTACAGCCGCAAAGAGTGATTTATCATCTTTAGTCGCTAACCAATAAAAATCTCCAGAAACAATGTCTTTGGGCTTAAATAAAATAAATGTTTGAGACAGTTGATTGGTAAACATTTCTCCCGTTGGAAGAATCGCATCCTGTATCCTTTTTGCATAAGTTATACTATCAATAATATCTTTGTTCTTTCTTTCCAACTCTTTACTTTGCTGAACCACCTCTTCTGTTCGCTCTTCAACCTTCTCTTCTAATATTGCTTTTTCTTTTACTAAACTTCTTTCTCTAATTTTAATAAAACCTACAATTGCAAGCACTAATAAAATAGCACATAAAATTAAAAACCATAGCCTTTGCCATAGTGGGGGTATGATCTCAAAACTATAAGTAATTGGAACTTTATTCCATATTCCATTATTGTTACTTGCTCTTACTTTAAATGTGTATTTACCTGGTGGTAATGGAGAATAAGTAATGAAAGTTTGCTTTGTTTTCGGTTTCCAATCTTCATCCAATCCTTCAAGCATAACTTGATAATAGACTTCATCAGGATTGGTTAAACAAATACTTGAGTAACTAAAAACAATAGATTTTTCTTTATAACTTAACTCAAGATTATCTGACATTTCTCTATCTTCGAGATTAACACTGAAATTTGATATCTGAGTTAAAGGCTCAAGCGCATTAACTGTTTCTTCTTTAATATTAAGTTTTACTACTCCTTTTATTGTTCCAAAAAATAAGTTCCCATTTTCATCTTTGTAAGTAGCATTTTGTTTCGATTCTATCCCTACATACCCCATTTTTTCAGAAAAGGAATAAAACCTATCCTGTTTCACATCATATTTATTTAACCCTTTATTTGACCCTATCCATATATTACCATTATCATCAATATTTAATAAAGAAATGTAATCTGATAACAAGCCATTCTTTACACCATATTCCTTTATTATTTTTTTACCATTAAATATTAGAACTCCCTTACCTTCAGTTCCTATCCACAAATTACCCGATTGATCCTCAATAATAGAAGTTGGTGTTATTTTACGCTTCAAATCAATTTTTGTAATCTCAGAACCATCTATTCTTGTTATGCCTTTTCCTCTTGCACCCACCCAAACCACATTTTTAGAATCAGAAAAAATAGTTGAAATTTCATTACCTCCTAGCCCATTTGATTGTGTTAATCGAGCTACCTTTTGATTATCAATTTCATAATACACTAATCCATCTGTTGTACCAACCCATAAATTATTAGATTGATCTATCTCTAAAGCATTAATTATATGTTGACTCATATTTGAATTAATCATATAATTCATATCAAACCTATTACTGTTTGAGTTGTATTTCATAACTCCCCCTCCCCAAGTCCCTATCCATATATTATTATTTCTGTCCTTCTTAATATACCTAACACCTTGAAAAGGCAATCCATTTCCTTCAGTATATGTATGTATTAATTCTGAGTTTTTAAAAACAGAAATACCTTCATTAGTCCCAAACCAATCCTGTCCTTTTTGATCTTTTAAAATAGCCCACACTTGTTCATTTACAAGTCCATTTTGGACCCCATAAGAAATAAACTGACTCCCTTTATAAACTAATAGTCCAGCTTCTTTTGTCCCAAACAATATGTTTCCTTCTCTATCTTGATTAATACATCTAATATAATTATCCTTTAATCCTTTATCTTTATTTATTGTCAGCAGCCCCTTTTCACTAATCTTAGTAACTCCACCTCCCCAAGTTCCTACCCATATATTCCCTTTTGAATCTTCTTTTATAGTACTTATCCAATTAGATGCTAAACCGTCAAGAACATCATATATTTTTAGTTCTCCCGTTTTTTTTTGATACTGATATAATCCACCATTATATGAGCCAAACCATTGATCTTCGTTTTCAGCTTCATACATACAAGTAATTTGAAAATAGGCCGGCATATTATTTACCCTGTATGAAGCAAATGAATTCTTTTGATAGTTATAATTCCTAACACCTACATCGGTAATAAAATAAATATTACCGTTTTTAATTTTAGTGACCTGAATAACGATATCACTCAAGCCTTCTTGACCTTTATATTGTTGGAAAGTAATAGAATCTTTTACCTGACAATATGGGTTTGATATTTTAATAGCACCTTCTCCAAAAGAACTCACCCATAAATTACCTTCATCATCGGCTGCAAAAGAGGTGATATCTGCACTCATACTAAAAAGCATTTCTATTTCTCCTTGATACATTCTTGAAATACCACCATCTACATGCCCTAACCAAATAGCACCAACAGTATCAATATAAATTGCTTTTACAGCTCCATCAGCTAAACCATCTTCTGTAGTATAATTTATAATTTGATTTCCATCAAACCGAGACAACCCACTTGCTGTTCCTAACCAAACAAATCCTTTTTTATCTTGATCTATAGAATAAACACTAGATTGAGCAAGACCTTCTTTAACACTGTAATTATCGAAATGATAGGTTTGAGAATTAGCTGTAGCTATTAAAAACAAAAAAATAACCGACAAGAGATATTTCTTGTCGGCTAAATAAAATTTATTGCAATTCATATTTTATTATTTCTTGATAAAGAAAAATGTTCCATTCTCATCTTCTAAACCTGCTATTTTACCAAATTTTGGTTTTTGTTTTGTTCCTCCTTTACTTACCGCTATTTTCACTTTTTTAACAACTGTCTCTATTGGGATACAAGAATTTGGGTTACTATTTAGGGTATTTGCAAAAGTCTTTGTAAACTGAGAGTTATCAGTAGCCAACTCATATCCAGCTGAAGAAAAAACTTGAGAAGACTTAAATTTAGTTGCTTGCCAATCATTACAACTTCTGTCTTTTGGAGTTGAACGCATTGCTTGGTAAAAAGACGGTCCAGATTCACAAGCATCAGTTATGACTAACGTATGTATAATAAACTTAGAGTATGACTGCATACTAGCCTTAAGGTTATTAATGTTGAAATAAGTAAACTCATCATCCCGTTTAGCATCAGTCGGAATCCAATAGCCTGTTTCATTAATAAATTTGCCATGCCCAGCATACCATACCAACAAAGATTTTACTTGGTTACTCTTCACTAAATCTCTCAATTCAATAGAAAAGAAGCGTTCTAATTGAGCTTTAGTCATATTTTTTTTATGCACGATGTTATGAATTTTATACTTAGCAAAAGCAGACTTCATCATTGTAACATCTTTAGTTGGTCCTTCTAAACTTGCAAAAGTTTTGTACTTAGCATTTTCAATAAATATAACCCATGTTTTCCCCATTGGGTTATCAGCCAACAATGCAATATTTTCTCTATTAATTATGAATTTTTTCTCTACTTTATTTCCATATTTATCTTCAGCAGTAATAGTAAACTCATCTTTATTCATAATATTAATAGTAGCCGAAAATTTTGGATTTTTCTCATCTAAAACAAAACTTGCTGTTGCTCCTTCTATATAGATATTCTTGATTAGACTTTCATCCATCATATTTCCTTCAACATACAATGTTGGGTCATCTGTATCTAAATAAACAGTTCCATCATCTGAAGCATACGGAGCCAACAACTTAACTATTGGAGCATTAACTTCTGTCTCTAATAATTTATAAATCCATGTTTCTGAATTTTGATAAATATCAAAAACAGTAATAGTTAAATTTTCAGCATCCTGTATATTCATTTCCAACTCAAAAGCTGGATTTATTGTATCCTTATTAAAGTTAGCGTCTTTTCCATTTATTTTTATAAATGCAATATTACTTTGATCTTTAATCTCACCTTTCACTACATATAAGAGTGAACCTTTAGGAATAGCCAATATACCTTCTTCTGGTGAAACTGGATCAAGCATTGTTAGTTCTGGATTATTACTCTCTTTATTTAATTCATAAAGCCTTTTCTTTGCTTCATCATAAAGTTTAATAGCTCTTCCATCATAAGGAGATAATTTTCTTAAGGCTTCATAATCCTTTATAGCCGACTTATAATCACCTTTCACTTCATAGGCTTTTGCTCTTTGGTAATAAACAAAATAGTCATCTCCTTTTAAATTAATCACTTTGGTATAGTCTTCTATTGCATTTTGACTTTGCCCTAATTCTTGATACATATCACCCCTAAGCATAAAATATTTCATCTCCTCAGGATTAAAAGAAATTATAATAGAGAAATCATCTACAGCTTTTTGTGGATTTCGATTAGCAATATGTACATCTGCTCTTACTAATAAAGCATGAATATTTTCTGGTTCAAGTTCAAGCGATTTATCAGCATATTCAATTGCTTTTTTAAACTCATTTAATTTCATGTTAGAATAAGCCATCCCAATATATGCTCCAGCCATTTTTGGATCATAGAATTTTGCTCTACTAAAATTATATGCAGCTTCTTTAAAATGCATTAAACTATCTTGAGCAACACCCAAATTATAGTAAGTCTCCGCAGATTTCATCTTGGCAACAGCTAATTTACCAGTTTCAACAGCAGCTGGAAACTGTTTTAATGCAATATGAGCATGTACTTTGATTGAGTATGATGCCATTAACTTTTTATCTCTGCCTATCGCAATAGTAAGAGATGCAATGGCTTCATCAAACTTTTTTAAATGATAGTATGCCTTCCCCAAATTACTATGATATTCTGCTATCTTTACTTTAATTCCAGCTGCTTTCTTAAAGTCAAATGCTGCTTTTTCATAATCACCAACACCTTCGTATGATAATCCTCTATAATTAAAAGCTCTGTCATGATCACTTTTTAATTCTATTACTTTAGTAAATTCTTCTACTGCAGATTTATATTCTTGATTTTTAAAAAATGTTTCTCCAGATTTGTAATGTTTGAAGTAAGCTTGGGAAAAAACTCCTACATTTAACAGTAAGAAAAGGGATAGTAATTGTATCTTTTTCATAATTTATTTTTTATATAAATCGTTCATTATCAGTTAATCGCCAAAATTAAGTATTATTTCGATGACTGTATATATTATGTAGACAAAGATGAGTTTTATTTCAACCAATTACAATGAACATTATCACTAATTACCATCAATTTTATTAACTTCGTATCCTTAAAAATTCAAGTTTTGCTAAAAAAAGATAAAATAAAGTTTACTGTTTTTGCCCTATTGGTTTCATTGCTAATTATATCCTTATTTATTGTTGGAAAAGACCATGTAATAATGAAATATGTTAGTGGATTTTGTTTAGCTACATGGATAATTACAATGTTTATTCTCAATAAAAAACTCAAATAAGATGTTAGGAAATATGTTTAACAATAAGATGATGGAGAAAATGAAGGGACAGATGGAAGACATCAAAAACAAGCTAAATAATATTAGCGTAATTGGTGAAGCTGAAAATGGGTCAATTAAAGTAGTAGCTAACGGAAACCGATTATTAAACAGCATTGAAATTAGTGATGATTTTTACAATACCACTAACAAAGAAGAGCTTGCTGAATTAATTTTAACTGCAGCAAACAGGGCTTTAGAACAAGCCGAAAGAGTTGAGAAGAGTGAAATGAGTCACGCTGCAATGGGAATGCTTCCAGGCTTAGGTTAGTGCTTTAATTCATAAATTAACTTTATTTACAAACTAAAGCACTAATGGAATACTTCATTATAGGGGCTGTATCTCTTTTTACTGCAATACTTACCTTTTTTTCTGGTTTTGGTGTAGGAACTATCTTAACACCAGTGTTTGTTGTCTTTTTTCCCATAGAAATTGCTATTGCAATGACAGCTATAGTCCATTTCCTTAACAATCTTTTTAAAGTCGGCCTAACCTATAAGAATATCGATAAATCGACACTTATTCGATTTGGATTACCTGCTATCCCTTTTGCGCTTCTCGGAGCTTGGTTATTAGTTTCCATATCAAAAGACAATTTACTTTTAGCCAATTTTAATATTTTCGGACTTAAATGCGAGGTATATCTCATCCAATTAATAGTAGGTTTATTAATGCTGTTTTTTGCTATAGCAGAATTGTACCCTTCATTTAAAAAAGACACAATTAAACAAAAACATTTATTTATTGGAGGAATAATTAGTGGTTTTTTTGGTGGATTAACTGGACATCAAGGGGCTTTAAGAACAATGTTTTTAATAAAAAGTGGATTATCTAAAGATGCTTTTATTGCTACGGGAATAGCCATTGCTTGTTTTGTAGACATTAGTAGGTTATCCATCTACTTCAGTAAAGTTCAAGACATTAATATTCAAGAAAACATTGGCATCATTACTACTGCTACCCTCTGTGCTTTTGTTGGCGCCTATTTTGGGAAAAAATTATTAAAGAAAATAACGATAAACACCATTCAATACATGGTATCATTCTTAATTATTGTAATTTCTATCTTATTGATTTTTGGAATTATTTAACTCCTTCAGCATTTATAACTGGATTAGCATACATCTGTAAAAAGATGTTTTCTGCTTTTTTATCACCAGAAAAGTCACTCAGCTTCATAGCCATATAATCCATGAATTTTTCTTTACCGTTTTCATCATACTGCTCTACATATTTAGTTGATGAATTTAATAAATCATAAGCTACATAATTCGAATTCCATAAGTGATAGTTCTTGTAAATTTCCCTATCAATAACCTCGGCAATATTCTTTAACAATTCATTTCTATTTTTAATATCGCTAAATTGTTTAATCTTCTCATTAATCGGTGTTCCATATTGTACATGAATATTTCCTTTCTCCCCCTGTATACCCATAATCATATTCATTTCATCTTCACCCTTTTCCTTAATATACTCCTCTCCAACTGATTTTTTAAGTAATTCAGCAACTTTAAAACTATCACAAGGATCTAACTCATATGCTAAACTTACTGGAGTTATATTTAGACTAATCAAATGATCTAGTAAATTACCTTCAGCAGCCATTCCAAACATTTTTAATAATCCTGGATTAGTTTTATCAAAACCATCTTTCGCTCTTCCTTCTCTCTGAGCTATCCATATAGACTGTTTCTTTTCTTTTAGCGTATAATCGATATATGAAGACAACTCTCGTGATACTGGTAACATTTCTTGTTTAGGAATGTTACGTTTAACTATAAAACTTTTGTTAATCCTCACTAATTTCTTAATCCAATCTGTAGACTATAAATTACTTCCAATAGCAATTTCACTTGTATTATATGCTCTATCGTTTAAGCAATAGTTAATTAAAGCAGAATCTAAAACAATATCTCTATGGTTAGATAGTAACAAATAAGGTTCATTTTTATCCAACTTTAAAATGCCATCATAGCTGAAATTATTAGCTGAATCATTTAAAATTCTAGTAATAATCCTACAAACCATTTTACTCTGAAACTCTTGAATCTTATCATAAGAAAGCAATAATTTTTTGACTTCATTAACAGAAAGCTCAGGTAAATAACTGCTTATTGTATCCATTAATGGCTGTATCTCAAATAGTTCTTGAACTATTTTTTTATACTCATCATCGTTGTATGGTCGTATGTCCTCGAAACTCAAATTCATCAATTTTTCTCAAAAATAGAAATTCCTAACTGATAATATAATTATTTTATGACTTTAAGACATTAAAAAGATTTTATCCTTATTTTTAATCATTCCTAAAATCAAGATGTTATGCAGTATTTTTTTAAATCATTCCTAAAAAAAGGAATAACCTTAATTATTATTTTAACCGCCTTTGTTCGATGTGGTAATGATCCTAATGAAATAATTGAGATAAATCCTGCTTTTGCCGAATACATCTCTGCTTTTACATCTGGTGTAATATCTAGTGAATCAACCATCCGTATTCGTTTAATGGAAAATAGTATTCATTTTAATGATGATGGAGAACCTATTGATGATGATCTTTTTGATTTCTCTCCAAACATTGATGGAGATGCTTATTGGATAGACGAGCGAACTATTGAGTTTCATCCCAATGAAAATATGCCCTCAGGAACTCCTTTTATTGGAGAGTTTGAATTGGATAAATTGGTAGATGGTTTACCTAATGATTTAGAAACATTCATATTCCAATTTCAAACCATACAACAAGCTTTCTCTGTTGATTTAGGGACTTACAAAACATACGAAAAAACTAAACTTAAACTCAACAAGCTACCTGGAACCATTATTACTGCTGATGTAATTGAAAACGAGGCAATTGAAAAAGTACTTTCTGCTAATCAAGATGACAAAGAACTTGCGATTACTTGGGAGCACGAATCAGACAGAAAAACACACCATTTTACGATTGAAAAAGTAGTTAGAAAAGAAGCTCCAGAAGAAGTGCTAGTCAACTGGAATGGGGATGTAATTGATATTGAAGATTCTGAAGGCGAAGAGATCGTTGAAATTCCATCACTAAGCGATTTTAAAGTACTGAATATAGAGGTGGTTCAACAACCAGAACAATATATCCTGTTAGAATTTTCTGACCCGTTAAATGAAACCCAGAATTTAAGAGGTTTAATCCGATTAAAAAATAGTAACACCTTACGATACATTATCGACAACAATCAAATTAAAGTCTTCCCTCCTGTTCGACAAACTGGGTCTAGAATACTATATATTGAAGCTGGAATCAAGAACATCTTAAACTATAAGATGAAAAAAAGTTCTGAAATTGAAGTTGTTTTTGAAGACATTAAACCAGCCATTCGATTAATCGGTAAAGGTGTTATTTTACCAAGTACTGATGGCTTAATATTTCCTTTTGAAGCTGTAAACCTTAAAGCTGTTAATGTTCGTATCATTCAAATATTCGAAAATAATGTAGCTCAATTCTTACAAGTTAATCAGCTAGATGGTAACCGACAATTAAAAAGAGTTGGAAGATTGGTTCATAAAGAAACTATTCAGTTAAACTCTAAGAAACCGATTGACTTTGGGAAATGGAATACCTTCTCATTAGACCTATCAAAATTCATTGCTACAGAACCAGGAGCTATTTATAAAATTGAATTGAGTTTCAAAAAATCATTCTCATTGTACCCTTGCGAAGGTGATGATGCCAATGAAGATGAAATGGAAACAATGGAAGACAATTGGGATGAAGATGATGAATTAGAGAGTAGCAATTGGGATTATTATGATGACTATTATTACGATGATTACTATTACTATGATGACTATGGTTACAACTATAAAGATAGAGAAGATCCTTGTACAAAATCATACTATGGGAAACGTAGAAATGTAAGCAGAAATGTGTTGGCATCAGATTTAGGAATTATCGCTAAAGCTGGAAACAGTAAACAAATGCACTTTGCAGTAACCGATTTAAGAACTACTGCACCTCTTGCAGGAGTTACTATTGAGATTTATAATTACCAACAGCAATTACTAGGAACTATCCAAACCAACAACGAAGGTTTAGCTAAGCTAGACATGGATAAAAAACCTTTTCTATTAATTGCAAAAAAAGGTTCACAAAGAGGTTATTTAAGATTGGATGATGGTTCTTCATTATCACTAAGTAAGTTTGATGTTCAGGGTGAAGTGGTACAAAAAGGGATTAAAGGATTTATTTATGGAGAGCGTGGTGTTTGGAGACCAGGAGATTCTCTTTATGTAATGTTTATTTTAGAAGATGAAGAAAAATTACTTCCTAAAAACCACCCAGTATCATTTGAACTAATTAATCCACAAGGACAATTGGTTACTAAAATGGTAAAAACAAGTGGCGTTAATGGATTCTATAATTTCTCTACGAAGACTGAAGCTGATGCACCTACAGGAAATTGGACTGCTAAGATTAAAGTTGGTGGAGCCGTATTTAGAAAAACCATTAAGATTGAAACCATTAAACCAAATCGTTTAAAAATTAAGCTAGATTTTGGGGTTGATAAATTAACCACAATGAATAGTAATATTTCAGGAAACTTAAATGTAAAGTGGTTGCACGGAGCAAAAGCAAGGAACTTAAAAGCAAACATTACCACTACTCTATTTCAATCAAAAACAACCTTTAAAAGGTATCCTGGTTATGAGTTTGATGATCCAGCAAGAAGTTTTGAGTCAGAAGAAATAACAGTATTTGATAGTAAAATTGATAATGATGGAGATGCTTCAGTAAGTGTTAATTTGAATGTTTCTGATGAAGCACCAGGAATGCTTAAAGCTAATTTTGTTTGTCGTGTTTTCGAAGAAAGTGGAGATTTTAGTATTGACAGATTCTCTATTCCTTACTCTCCATACGAATCGTATGTTGGTATTAAAATGCCAAAGGGAGATAAAGCAAGAGGAATGTTACTAACAGATACCGCTCAAACGGTTCATATCGTTACAGTGGATGAAAACGGAAAACCAGTTTCTAGAACTGGATTAGAAGTTGAAATTTACAAAGTAGAATGGCGTTGGTGGTGGAGTGCTGGAACTGACAACCTTGCATCTTATGTAAGTAGTTCATATCACCAACCTATTATCTCAAAAAAATTAAATACAAAAAATGGTTCAGGTAAATTTACGTTTAGAGTTGATTACCCAGAATGGGGAAGATATTTAGTAAGAGTTTACGATCCTGTTAGTGGTCACGCAACTGGTAAAACAGTTTATATGGATTGGCCAGGATGGGCTGGTCGTGCACAACGCGAGAACCCAGGCGGACAATCAATGCTTTCATTTAGTGCTGATAAAAAGAAATACAATGTAGGTGAAAAGGTGAAAGTTAATTTCCCTTCTGCTAAAGATGGAGGAGCCTTGGTGAGTATTGAATCAGGATCAAAAGTAATTGATTCTTATTGGGTAGAAACCGAAGACAAAGAAGCCAACTTTAGCTTTAAAGTGACGGAGGAAATGACTCCTAATATCTATGTAAACATCACATTAGTTCAACCTCATTTATACACTGCTAATGATTTGCCAATACGACTTTATGGGGCCATTCCAATACTCGTTGAAGACCCTAACACTAAGATTCAACCCGTATTAAATATGCCTAAGATATTGGCGCCCGAGGAAGAATTTACATTAAATGTAAAAGAGAAAGACGGTAAAGCAATGACTTACACCATTGCCATTGTAGATGAAGGATTATTAGACTTAACCCGT
>JAESUI010000356.1 GCA_016763135.1 Flavobacteriales bacterium | reverse complement strand
TTATTGTACTCAACTTGTGAGTTTGGGTTCAAGAAGAACTCAGCAACATTATTAGTAAAGCTTTCTTCAGCTTGAAGATTAACAAATGATTCGATAATTTTTATAGCTGAATTGTCGTGTGCTTTTACTATGGTTCTGGTATTGGTAATAAGGTTGTTTTCAGTTGTAATGTTAATGATGTGAATTGGTTTGTTAATCACTGCATTCTTATCCAAATCGATGTAAACACCATCAGTAAAACATAGCGTATTAATGGCAATAAAGATTTCTTTTTCTGATTTAGCAATAGCTCCTAAATGGTCTTTAATAAAACCATCTGATTCGATAATAGCATTTTTTAAAGAGGAGATTTTAATTCCATCTTGTATTTCAATTTGGTATAAATCATCACGATAAAAACCATTAACGATTACTACAATATTGGCGTCTAATTCAGGAATTAAATAATTAGCAATATCAATAGCCGTTTCACCAACCTCTTGTTGAATGCCATAATTTTTATTGGTAATTTTTCCAATTCGAGTATATTTCCACGCTTCGGTTTTTGAATTAGGAAACTCTAAAACAGCTAAAGCATTTTTTGCGTTAGTTCTTAAGTCTTGAGCAAATTGTGGTTCGTTAGAAAAATCAAGCTGACTTAAACTTTCTAATAATACATCTTTTTTTGTAAGTTCTGTTGTTGTCATAACTTATGCAATATCAACCTCTTCTTTAATCCAATCGTAACCTTTTTCTTCAAGCTCTAAAGCCAATTCTTTACCACCAGTTTTTACAATTTTACCATCGTAAAGTACGTGTACAAAATCGGGTACGATATAATCTAATAAGCGTTGGTAATGTGTAATTATTATTGTTGCGTTCCCTTTAGATTTTAATGTATTTACTCCATTAGCAACAATTCTTAATGCATCGATATCTAATCCAGAATCGGTTTCATCTAAAATAGAAAGCTTAGGATTTAACATTGCCATTTGAAATATTTCATTTCTCTTTTTCTCACCACCAGAAAAACCTTCGTTAACTGAACGGCTTGCTAGTTTCGAATCTAACTCTACCAAAGCAGATTTTTCTTTGACTAGAGCTAAAAAGTCTTTTGCAGAAATTGAATCTTCCCCTTTATGAGCTCTTATTTCGTTAATGGCAGTTTTTAAGAAGTTGACATTACTTACTCCTGGTATTTCAATTGGATATTGAAATGCTAAGAAAACTCCTTCTCTTGCTCTATCTTCCGGGCTTAAATCTAACAAGTCTTTTCCGTCAAAATTAACAGAACCTTCAGTAACTTTATACTCTTCTCTTCCTGCTAAAACAGCTGATAAAGTACTCTTTCCAGAACCATTAGGCCCCATAATTGCATGAACTTCTCCAGCTTTAATTTCTAAATTAATTCCTTTCAAAATTTCTTTATCTGCTATACTGGCGTGTAAATTTTTTATACTTAACATATCTTATTCTGATATAATTTTATTCCAATTTTTGTCTGCTGTGGCTTTAGATTTTGGTTCATCTTTATTCCACTTTTTAATAGTATTAATTCCAAAACTGTTGTAAAAAACATAAAGTTTTCCATCAACTATTTTATATGTTTCTGGGTCAGCCTCCATTTTTACAGGCTTCTTTTTTGCTAATGCATAAGCACACCAACCACCATAAGCGGGCTCGTATTTATCTGGACTTGACTTAAAAATGCTTCTACTTTTGTCGTTTATAAAGTGATAAGTTATCCCTTTATAGGTAAAAGCGAATGATTTTTTACCTGGAACAGGTGTGCCTGTAAAATAAGTTATAGGGTCATAACCAGATAAGGCAATATTGTCTGAAGTAAAGTAATGCTTTTTTCTTACTGCTTCAGTTTGAGCACAACAAGTAAATGAGAGTAGTACAATTAATGGTAATAATAAGGTTTTCATAAGTTAAAATTTGAGTTATTATCCAACACTTCCTTCAAGGCTGATTTCTAGCAATTTTTGTGCCTCTACGGCAAATTCCATTGGTAGTTTGTTTAATACATCTTTACAATACCCATTTACAATTAAGTTAATTGCTTTTTCGGTATTAATACCTCTTTGATTACAATAAAATAATTGGTCTTCTCCAATTTTTGAAGTAGTTGCTTCGTGCTCGACTTTTGCACTACTGTTTTTTACTTCAATGTAAGGAAAAGTATGTGCTCCACATTTATCTCCCATTAATAAGGAATCACATTGTGTGAAGTTTCGAGCATTTGTTGCATTTTTATTAATTTGTATTAACCCTCGATAAGAATTATTACTAAACCCAGCTGAAATCCCTTTTGAAATAACTGTACTCTTTGTGTTCTTTCCTAAGTGGATCATCTTAGTTCCTGTATCTGCTTGTTGGTAGTTGTTAGTAACAGCAACAGAGAAAAATTCACCAATAGAATTATCCCCTTTTAAGATACAAGAAGGATATTTCCACGTTATAGCAGAACCTGTTTCAACTTGAGTCCACGAAATTTTTGAACCTTTATGACAAATGCCTCTCTTAGTTACAAAATTGTAAATCCCTCCAACTCCCTCTTTATTTCCGGGGTACCAGTTTTGTACGGTAGAATATTTTATTTCAGCACCATCTAAAGAAATTAACTCAACTACAGCAGCGTGTAATTGATTCTCGTCCCGTTGTGGAGCTGTACAGCCTTCTAAATAACTTACATAACTATCTTCATCAGCAATTAGTAATGTCCTTTCGAACTGACCAGTATTTGCTTCATTAATTCTAAAATAAGTTGATAATTCCATAGGACATCGAACTCCTTTTGGAATGTAGCAGAAAGAACCATCAGAAAATACTGCTGAATTCAATGCTGCATAAAAATTATCAGTGCTTGGAACAACAGTTCCTAAATATTTTTTTACTAAATCTGGATGGTCATGAACGGCTTCACTGAAGGAGCAGAAAATGATTCCTAATTCACCTAATTTTTCTTTAAAAGAAGTTTTTACAGAAACCGAATCCATTACAAAATCAACAGCAACACCACTTAATGCTTTTTGCTCATCCATTGAAATACCAAGCTTATC
>JAESUI010000355.1 GCA_016763135.1 Flavobacteriales bacterium | reverse complement strand
CTTGTCTTGTGTCAGGGTAATTATAATTAATAGCTTCTTCTTGTTTGTCTGAAGAGCAGCTAAAAATTAGTAATGCCGTAGCAATTATAAGGAAGTTATATTTCATGATGAGTATTTTAAAACAGGAGGTAAATGTAACTAAATTCTGTGTTAGAATTTATCAGTTTTTAAAACACACTTGGAATGCTTCTTCTTGTCAGTTTTAAATCTTGTAGAATGGCAGATTTAACTTTTATTGTAAACAAATAACTTTGTCGTTGACCAAATGGAATCCAGTGGAAAGACATTTCCCAGCAATGTAAGTCTCGGTAAATGTCTATAGAAGTATACGAGAGGTCTTTTGCTTCAAAATCATAACCTGAGTTAAACCCAACTTTCCAGCGTTGAGTTAAGCTAAAGTCTCCAGAGAAATTTAAGGTTTGAATTACACTACTTTGAAACTGAGGTTTAGAATAACGAACATTATAATTCATGTTTAAGGTCCAAGGCACATTAAAATCAATAAATTCATTAGGGTTTGCTCTAATGTATTCTAGCTCTTCTTCAGTTCCATAATTGCTTTCTTTTTTACTGTTAGTATTTTTACTTCTAAGAGAAAAACCAACAGCCATATTAACGGTTGTCAACCTCCCTAAACTTCCATTTCTTGTCCATTGAGAAGTGTTTATTCTATTTACTTGTCCAGTTATTGTATTTGAATCTAACGCATAAGGATCAAGCACTCCATTAAAATTTAATGATATTTTTTTAAGAATGTATGTTCGTGCACTTATCTGAATGTTACTCCAGTGTAATGAATCTGCTACAACGTTATAGCTTGATGAGAATTTTAAGTTTTCCAATAACTTAACTTTGGTGTCTTTGCCTAAGCTGTCTTTTCTATTTCTAACTTTCATTTCAAAATTATTCAATAAACCAAAATTGATTAAACCAGCTTCTGAAGCGTTTGATCTACCGTATATTCCATTTTCAAAAATGGAGTATTCAAGCTCAGTATTTGTTGAATCTGTATAACTTCTTAATCCACTTCTATTTTCGGGAGTGTAAGAAAAACCAATGCTTGGAGTAATTACATGCCTTAATGCTTTAATTACTTTTCCTCTATACTGGTACATTCCGTAAACTTTTGTTGACATACTTACACCCATATTGTATGAATTCCCTCTAACAAAACTGTTTAAAGTGTCCGTTTCTAATTGGTTAGTTGTACTGTTCCAGGTTTTGTTTACAGATTCTAAATACCAAATTTCAGAATAGTTAAATCTTGGATTTACAGTAAAATTTTTCAGTACCTTAAAAGATGTACTCAATGGAATAGAGTGTTTCATTCCATTTTTAAATTGGTCAGCCAACAATCCAATGTTTTTTGAACTAAACAATGAGTCTCCAGCTGTTACTTCGTTTTTGGTGTTCATAGAGTAGCTTAAGCCTATTTTTTCATAAAACTTTTGTTTTCCTATTACTGATTTTCTTTTAAGAGGATATAATCTTGATACATTAAAAGCTATTTCTGGTAATCTCACGGTAACCGTTTTGTTTAGGGTGTTCTGGCTGTGATAACCATTAATAGATAGATTAAATGGCTTGCCAGCCCAAGATTTTTTATAAGAAACAGTTGAGTTAAAAGAAGTACTTAAATATTGAGTGCCTGTACTATTAAAGTTATTCGTGTAATTTTCACTATTACCGAAATTTACATTTGCAGAAAATATACTATTAGGTCTTGCTCTTGGATCTTGTCTATGGTTCCATTTTATAAAAAAGTTGGTATTTTCGGAATAGTTAGGAAATTCTTTAAAGCCATTCTTAAACACAGAATAACTTGTGTTGAAAGACCCAGAAAATTTATACCGTTTATTATAATTGGTTAGCATATTTCCAGACCAACTCCCTTTAGTGTAGTAATCACCTGTTAATTGAGTGCTAACATTGTCACCCATTGCTAAATAATAACCACCACCAAGTAAGAAAAAACCATATTGACCACTTTCTCCAGGTGAAGGTATAATTAACCCTGATTTTTGTTTGTTAGAATTTGGGAAAAATCCAAAAGGGATTGCTATTGGAGTAGGTACACCTTCTATAACAAGGTTTGCAGGACCTGTAATAATTTTGTCGTTAGGAATAATCTTTAATTTTCTTGCACTAAAGAAGTAATGGGGATGATCCAAATTACATGTAGTATACTTTCCGTTTTTGATGAAGAGTATATCATCTGGAGTTTTGTAGATTTTTTCTCCATGAATATAATTCTCACCTTCATGGGTAACAGCATCTATAATTAACCCTTTTTTTGTATCAAAGTTGTATTTCATTTCATGTGAATTAACAACAGAGCCTTTTTCTGTAAAAACAGGTTCGCCAAAATATTCACCTAATGAGTCTTGTTTTCCAGGAGCGGTAACAATATTAGAGTCCATATCAATTTCAATTTCTTCAGCTTTCAATTCAATATTTTCATAATAAACTTCAGATTGGCCAAATAGATAGACTAACTTACTTTTCATATCAATACGAATAGAATCTTTTGCGATATAAGTAACTTTTGATTTAAGTGCATCAGGAGAACTTAGAGTATCTACTGCTACAGAATCAATACTAGTGGAGTCTATTTCTTGTCCAAAAACTCCAACAGAAATAAGTATTAAAGAGCATATTCCTATGACTTTGTATAATGTTAAGAGCTTGGTATAGAAGTTGTATTTCATTAAAAAGCTAATTTCTTATCAATTAATGGAGTATAGCCGTTTTTGGGTAAGATTTATTAACATTAAAGTTGTGATAATTAACTATTTTTTAGGGGGTGTCAAAACTAAAAAAATTAATATTTGTAACAATAATTAGTGTGATTTTAACATTATTATAACTCTAGGTATGATTAAACGAATAATATATAGTTTTCTTGTGTTAGCATTCTTTGTATTGTCTAACAATCTTTTAGCTCAAGATAAATCTGATTTTTTTGGAGTAAAAGTGGTCTGTATTGATGCTGGTCATGGTGGACATGATGGTGGTTGCCAAGGTGCTAATTCGAGTGAAAAGACTGTTGCTTTAGCTATTGCTTTAAAATTAGGAAAACACATTGAAGAAAATTTTCCTGATGTAAAAGTAGTTTACACTCGAAAAACAGATGTCTATTTAAAATTATGGGAAAGAGCGGCTATTGCCAATAAAGCTAAAGCAGATTTATTTATTTGTATCCATGCTAATGCTGCAGAGAGTAAAAGTGCACTAGGAACAGAGACTTATGTAATGGGATTGCATAAAACACAAGCGAATATGAATGTTGCAAAACGAGAAAATTCATCAATTTTATTGGAAGAGGATTATAAAACAAAGTATAGTGATTTTGATCCTAATTCTCCAGAATCATACATAGTACTTACTATGAGGCAAAATGCTTTTATTGATCAGAGTTTAAATTTTGCAGCTAAAATCCAGACACAATTTACTGATAGAGTAGGTCGGAAGAATAGAGGAGTGAAGCAAGCAGGGTTTTTAGTCTTACACCAAACAAATATGCCAAGTGTTTTAATAGAAATGGGATTTTTAACCAATAAGGAAGAAGAAAAATTTCTAATTTCTAGCATTGGTCAAGATTATATGGCATCCGCAGTCTTTAGAGCGTTTAAAGCTTATAAAAAGGAAATTGAGGCGAAACAAAAAGTTGAAATTGATACGGAGGAGCCAAATAAAAAAGAAGTGATTAAAGATGTTAAAGTTGAGCCCGTAGAAAGTAAAAAGAAGAAAAAGAAGAAGAAAACGAAGGATGTTGATGTAGAAAAGGGAGTAGTTTTTAAAGTCCAAATAACTACTTCCTCAAAACAGATAGAACTTAAGCCAGAGAACTTTAATGGCATTGAAAATGTTAGTATTTATAAAGCAGGAGGTTTGTACAGGTATGTTGTAGGGAAGGAAAAAAACATGTCTGATGCAAACAGATTACAACTGCAATTGAGGGCTAAAGGATTTAAAGATGCTTTTATCGTTGCTTTTTCAGATGGAGAAAGGATTTCAGTTAGCTCAGCCCTTAAATTACAAGGGCAATAAGCCTATGATTTTTAAACTTGATTTATCTATTCACTTTAGCGATATTTGTACTTTATAACTTAATAGATGAAAATATCCAAAGAAATTAAAGTTGGTTTTGTTGCAATTTTTGCAATTGCAATGTTGGTTTGGGGATTTAATTACCTAAAAGGGACTAATCTATTTGTTAAAAGCACAATTGTTTATGCAGTATACCCTAAAGTTCCTGGATTAGCAGTTTCATCTCCAATTATTATTAATGGGGTACAAAGCGGTGTAGTTGATGATATTTATTTCCATCCAGACAAATCCAGTAGAGTAATTGTTAAGTTAAATATCTCAGAAAATGAGCTTATGATACCTCGAAATTCTGTTGCTGAATTAGTTAGTACTGATTTTATGGGTTCTAAGGCAATAGGATTGAATTTAGGTAACTCTAAAGAAGAGCTACAGGATGGGGATACTATTCAGTCTCATTTTGAAAAATCAATGCTAGAGGATTTTAGTGAGCAAATGTTGCCAATTAAAGATAAAGCAGAAAATTTAATGATAACAATGGATACAGCGGTTGTTAAACTGACTGAAACGTTGAATAATTTAAATGGAATGTTTACCGAGCAAAATAAAAAGAATTTATCTCTGGCTTTGAGTAATTTAAAATCTACTCTACAAGGTTTTGATGAATTAGCTAAAACGCTAAACACAACTGTTAAAACAAAGATTAATCCTGCTATGGATAATTTTAGTCAACTGGCAGATTCAATAAAAGGATGGGATATTAATACAACTTTAGTTAAAGCTCAATCAGCATTAGATAATATGTCTACTGTAATGGAGAAAATGAACAAAGGGGAAGGAACAATGGGGAAATTAATGAACAATGACTCTTTGTATAATAATTTAACTGCTGCAACTAAACAAATGGAAGAATTATTAGAAGATATTAAACTCCACCCTAAACGCTATTTTAGAATACTTTCCAAAAAAGAAATACCATATAAAAAAGAAGAGGATTAAATATAAGATTTTATGAATATTTCTATCATTGCTTTTATTGTTTTACTTATTGTTTCACTAGGTCTTTTTGCTAAAAATGTAAGAACAATTATTCGTAATATAAACCTTGGGAAGGCTTTAGATAGAAATGACAATAAAGGTGAACGATTTAGTTTAATGGCTAAAGTAGCATTTGGTCAATCTAAAATGCAAGCACGACCAGTTGTTGGAGTACTTCACTTTATTGTATATGCTGGATTTATCATTATCAATTTAGAAGTATTAGAAATTGTATTAGATGGATTATTAGGAACCCATCGATTATTTGCTCCTTTAGGAAGCCTTTATACATTTTTAATTTCATCGTTTGAAATATTAGCGTTATTAGTACTAATAGCCTGTGTTATTTTCTTAATTAGAAGGAATGTATTAAGAATTAAACGATTTTTTAATCTAGAAATGGATGGTTGGCCAAGAACAGATGCAAATCTTATTTTAATTACAGAAGTTTTACTAATGAGTGCATTTATTTTAATGAATGCTGTTGATGCTCAACTTCAAAATATTGGAAACTCACATTATACAAATGTTGGAGATTTCCCTATTAGTAATTTGTTAGTAGGAATGTTCTCAAATGCTTCAGAGAATAGTTTGGTAATGATGGAAAGAGGATTATGGTGGTTCCATATTATTGGGATTTTTGCTTTCTTAAACTATTTACCTTATTCAAAACATTTTCATATTCTTTTAGCATTTCCAAATGTGTTTTATTCTAAACTTACAGCAAAAGGGCAGCTAACCAATATGGAAGCTGTTAAAAAAGAAGTGGAATTGATGTTTGATCCAAATGCAGATCCTTATGCTGCAGCACCTGAACCAGTTGGTGAGCCAGAACGATTTGGAGCAAAAGATGTTACCGATTTAACATGGAAACAATTAATGGATGCTTATACCTGTACAGAATGTGGAAGGTGTACAGATGTTTGTCCTGCAAATATAACGGGAAAAGCATTGTCTCCTCGTAAGATATTAATGGATACAAGAGATAGATTAGTGGAAGTAGGAAAAGGTATTGATAAAAATGGGAAAGACTTTAATGATGGAAAATCATTGTTAAGAGATTATATTACTGAAGAAGAATTATTGGCATGTACAAGTTGTAATGCTTGTACAGAAGCTTGCCCTGTTAATAATGACCCATTATCTGTCATAGTTGATTTAAGAAGATTCTTAATAATGGAGGAATCTAAAGCTCCAGCAGAATGGACTGGAATGTTGACAAATATTGAGAACAACGGTGCTCCTTGGCAATTTGCACAAGCAGATCGTTTAAAATGGAAAGACGAAAACTAATATTATGAGTGAATTGAAAGTACCTACAATGGCTGAGTTAATGGCCTCTGGACAACAACCAGATGTATTATTTTGGGTAGGTTGTGCTGGGAGTTTTGACGATAGAGCCAAAAAGATTACTCGTGCATTTGTGAAAATATTGAATAAAGCAGGAATCAATTTTGCTGTTTTAGGTACGGAAGAAAGTTGTACTGGTGACCCTGCAAAGAGAGCAGGAAACGAATTCTTGTTTCAGATGCAAGCAATGGGTAATATTCAGATACTAAATACTTACGAAATTAAAAGTATTGTTACTACTTGCCCACATTGTTTTAATACCTTAAAAAATGAGTATCCTGAGTTGGGTGGGAATTATGAAGTAAAGCATCACTCAGAATTTTTACAAGAGTTAATTAATGACGGAAAATTAACGATAGAGGGAGGAACTTTTAAAGGAAAGAAAATTACTTTTCATGACCCTTGTTATTTGGGTAGAGCAAATGACGTTTATGAAGCGCCTCGTTTACTAATTGAGAAATTAGATGCTGAGTTAGTAGAGATGAAACGGTGCAAGTCTAATGGCTTGTGTTGTGGGGCGGGAGGAGCTCAAATGTTTAAAGAAACAGAAAAAGGAGATAAAGAGATTAATGTAGAACGTACAGAAGAAGCTTTAGAGCTTAAACCTGAGATTATTGCAACAGGTTGCCCTTTTTGTATGACAATGATGACTGATGGAATTAAAACTAAAGATAAAGAAGTTGATGTAAAGGTCTATGACCTAGCTGAATTAATTGCTGAAGCAAACGATTTATAAAAAATGGAAGATTATACATTATACCCAGATAGTGCTAAAGTTTGGATTTACCAAAGTAGTAAGCATTTTGATGAAGATGAAATGGCTTATTTAACTGTTCAATTAGATGATTTCATTTCCTCTTGGGAATCTCATGGAAGCATGTTGAAAGCAACATTTAAAGTAGTACACAACCTTTTTGTTGTAATTTTTGTGGATGAAGAAGGAGATAGAATGTGTGGAACTGCTCAAGACAATTCATTGAAGTTAATGAAGAAGTTAGGAGAGGAGTTGGAAGTTGATTTTTTAGAT
>JAESUI010000028.1 GCA_016763135.1 Flavobacteriales bacterium | reverse complement strand
AGAACCTGCAGCAATAAATGAATGATTACCTATTTCAACAAATTGTTGAACTCCAACAACGCCTTCTATAATTACAAAATCTCCTAATACAACATGTCCTGCAAGGTTTACACAATTGGCTAATATACAGTTATTACCAATAATACAATCGTGAGCAACATGTACATAAGCCATTAATAAACAATTGTCTCCTATCACAGTTTTATTCCTATCGGTAGTTCCTCTATTAATCGTAACACACTCTCTAATAATACAATTATTTCCAATTTCGGTGGTGGTTACTTCTTCATCAAATTTTAAATCTTGTGGAATAGCAGAAATCACTGCCCCAGGAAATACTTTACAGTTTTCTCCAATTCTTGCACCATTAAATATAGTTACATTAGGGCCAATCCAAGTTCCATCACCTATAACCACATCTTTATGAATAGTAGTAAATGATTCAATTACTACACCTTTGCCAATTTTTGCATCAGGGTGTATGTTTGTCATTGGGAATTTTTCCATTTTCTAATTGAATTTCAGCTAAGATAATTTTTATTGAATAGCTTCGGTAATTTTTGGTTCTAAATTTTTCTCTTTAACTATTTGTGCCATCAATTCAGCTTCAACAGCTAATTGATCATTAACATATCCTTTTCCTTCCATCAAAACAATACCTCTTCTAATTGGTATTATTAATGTTAATTTAAATATGATGGTATCTCCTGGAATTACTTTTCGTTTGAATTTAACTTTATCTATCTTCATAAAATAGGTGCTATAATTTTCTGGATCATCTACAGAACTTAAAGCTAAGATGCCTCCAATTTGGGCCATAGATTCTACCATTAAAACACCTGGCATTACAGGGTTTCCTGGAAAGTGGCCTGTAAATTGGGGTTCGTTTAAAGTAATATTTTTTACACCAATAATACTTGTGTCATCCATCTCAATTATCTTATCCACTAATAAAAAAGGATAGCGGTGAGGAAGTAGTTTTTCAATATCATTTATGTCATAAACAGGCTCTTTTGTTAAGTCTACTTTAGGGCCTTTTTTACGCGCTTTTTTAATTTCCTGTTTTATCATTTTAGCGAAATCAATATTGCCTTTATGGCCTGGTCTTGCAGCTAAAATATGTCCTTTTATTGGTTTTCCTACTAATGCCAAATCACCAATAATGTCTAATAATTTATGTCGTGCTGGTTCGTTTTGAAAATGAAGAGTTAGGTTGTTTAAAATGCCAGCTTCTTCAATTTTAATATGGGGTTTCCCTAATAAGTCAGCAATTTCATCTAATTTTTCTTGAGGTAAAACTTTATCAACCATCACAATGGCATTATCTAAATCACCACCTTTAATTAGTCCGTTTTTAGCAAGGACTTCTAATTCTCTTAAAAAGACAAATGTTCTACATTTTGAAATTTCTGTTTCAAACTCATTTATATTGTACATATGTGCATGCTGAGTGCCTAGTAAAGGGGAGTTGTAGTCAACCATCACCGTTAAACGGAATTCATCTTGAGGTACCAATAACATTTCGGTTTGTCTTTCAGGATCTTCGTATGTTAGGTTTTCTGTAACAATAAAATAATCTTTATCAGCATTTTGCTCTACTATTCCAACTTGTTTAATTGCTTCAACAAAAGCATAAGCACTACCATCCATTATTGGTATCTCTGGACCATCAAGTTGAATAAGAGCATTATCAATTTCTAATCCAGATAATGCAGCTAATATATGCTCAGTAGTGTGAACTCTAACACCATTTTTTTCAAGCGTTGTGCTTCTTGATGTATCTACAACTAAATCTGCATCTGCATTAATAATAGGTTCTCCTTCTACATCAATTCGTTGAAATTTAAACCCATGGTTTTCATCTGCAGGATTCACAGTTAATGTTACTTTTTCTCCTGTATGTAAGCCAATACCAATTACTGAAAAAGGTGCTTTTAAGGTTTTCTGTTTAGACATATTATTTTATTAATTTTTCTAATTCGTTTATTCTATTTACTAGGCTAGGTAAGTTTTTAAAGCTTGCATATGATCGCATATAATCGTTATAGCTAAAAGCAGGAGAACCTTGTAATACCTGGTTGTCCTTAATACTTTTTGATACTCCAGATTGACCAGCTATTTTTACATTATCACCTATTGTAACGTGACCTGTAATGCCTACTTGTCCTCCAGTCATACAATTCTTTCCAATTTTTGATGAACCAGAAATACCTGTTTGACCAGCTAAAACAGTATTTTCTCCAACCACAACATTGTGTGCAATATGAACTAAATTATCAGTTTTAACCCCTCTCTTTATAATAGTAGAACCCATTGTCGCTCTGTCGATGCAATTATTTGGGCCAATTTCAACATCATCTTCGATAATTACATTTCCTATTTGAGGAATTTTATCGTACGAGTTATTATCGTTTGGTGCAAACCCAAAACCATCAGAACCAATTACAGCTCCTGCATGTAAGATGCAATTTTTTCCTATTACGCATTCATGATAAATCTTTACTCCAGAAAATATGATTGTATTATCCCCAATTTCCACATTGTCGCCAATGAAGGTTTGAGGATAGATTTTTACATTGTTTCCAATCACAGCATTATCACTTATGTAAGCAAATGCGCCAACATAAATATCATTCCCAACAGTGGTACTTTCAGCAATGTAGGATTGTTTTTCTATACCTATCTTAACAGGTTTGGATTGGTCATAGGCCTCCAGTAACTTTGTAAATGAACTGTAAGCATCATCAACTCTAATTAATGTGCAAGTATCTTTTATAGGATTGTTTAGCTTTAAATCTTTGTTTACAATTACTATTGAAGCGTCAGTAGTATAAAGACGTGCCTCGTAAGCTAAGTTTGCTAAAAAAGATAAAGATTGAGGCTCTCCTTCTTCAATTTTAGAAAGCTTGTTAACCACCACTTCAGGATTACCCTCTACATCTCCGTTTAGTAAGCCTGCTATTTGTTCTGCTGTAAATTCCATCAGCATCAAAAATAATGTTTTGTAGAGAAATTAACTAATTTTTATATGAAGTTTTGAACGGTCTAATGTTTAGGGAAACACAAAAACCACTTCTTAACAGTTGTAGACAACGCACTTATATTAAATGTATCTGCAGCTTCTTTAATATCAAGCATTTTTCCATTTTTAAGTAAGATATTTATGTTATCCATTTTAGGATTATAAGCGTTGTTGATGATGCTATCTTGAAAAACAAAATAAGAAACCTCTTTTTCTGTTAATTTAAGTTTTGTTTTTATGATTGATGAAATTTTGTCAATTTCAGACTTTTCAAATTTCTTCTTCTGTAATTTTATTTTGTACAAATCTCTGTTTATAATCATTTTACAGAGCATTGATAAAGTTTTATCTGAATGAGTTGTCCAAACTTTAATAGATGCCATGATGTCTATATCATCAAGATCAGCAAATACTTTTAGCAATTTAGGGTTGTTTTTAAATGATTCTATGTTGTGCTTGTTGTATAAAAATTCTTTTAATGCTGGAGTACAGAATAAATCGACTCCATCTAAAGCTAATTCTTTAGCTCTTTTAAGAATATTAACCGATAAATTTTCAGCAGAAAGTACTGTTTTATGTAAATAAACCTGCCAATACATTAATCTTCGGGCAATAATAAATTGGTCGATAGAATAAATTCCTTTCTCATCAATAGCTAATTGGTCATTTTTAACATTGAGCATAGTTATAATCCTGTCGGTATTTACAACTCCTTCAGAAACACCTGAGTAAAAACTATCTCGTTTTAAATAATCAATTCTATCCATATCCAACTGACTGGAAACTAGTTGATGTAGGAATTTTTTGCTGTATTCATTTCTGAATATTTTAAGGGCTAAGTTTAACCTTCCTCTAAACTTAGTATTAAGCTCATCCATAAAAAGGGTAGAAATCTCCTCGTGTGATATGCCATTTACAATACTATGTTCTAAGGCGTGTGAAAATGGGCCATGACCAATATCGTGTAATAGAATAGCTATCGAAACCCCTTCAGCTTCTTTTTCGGTTATAGTATGCCCTTTAGAACGGATAACGTCAATGGCTTTCCCCATTAAATGCATTGTGCCTAAAGCATGATGAAACCTTGTGTGTAGAGCTCCAGGATAAACTAAATGTGTTAAACCTAATTGTTTAATTCTTCTTAATCGTTGAAAATAAGGGTGTTCTATTAAATCGAAAATAATAGTGTGGTT
>JAESUI010000354.1 GCA_016763135.1 Flavobacteriales bacterium | reverse complement strand
TCAACCAATGTTGATAAAGAAAATCATCATTTACCATTTTCTTTAGTGATTTTACCTGCATTAGTAAAAGAAGAAAAGCTAGTGGCTTATGGTTGTGAAGACATACTTTCACACTTAGTGAAGAATCAATTGTATGCAGGGCAAACATGAGGTTTCATTCCTCCACCATTACCTACAGAACCTCCTCCACACTTATTAAATGCGATCATTATCTCATGTCCGTAATTTCCATAAATCTTATTTAATGGGAAATCAAAAGCATAGCCTATTTTTATTGCTCCTATATTAAATTTAACCTGAGCAATTGCAGACTCACCAACTCGATACCCTAATCCTAAAGTCATTTTTTGACGATATACCCAGGCCATATTCAAATCTAAGGCTGGAGGCCCCATAATATTCCATTTCAATAAAAATGATCTAAATACTGTCCAATTACCATGTAAAGATTTAAATCCACCTCCAAAATAATATTGACTAACCTGCTTTTGTTCCTCCCCTAATTTTATGTTTTTAAAATAAAGCTGATTAATAGAAAAACTCCAATACACCTTGTTACTGTAAAATAAAATTCCTGGCATAATGTCTGGATAACGCAATACAGAACCTGCTGCTGAAGCAAGTACAGGATCATTATTCGTTTCTCCTCCAAAGACATCATCAGTAGAATACTGTTGAACTCCCGCAAAAATCCCAAGACCCATTGTATATTTAGAGGATAACTTTGTATGATATGAGTAGGCTAGTTTCACAACAGATCTTGTCGTTAAATGGACCTCATCTTGTTCTATATAAAGACCAACTGAATGTTTTCCTTTGTTTTTAAAATGCTTCTTCTTTAATTCCAGTTGTAAACTAGCAAACGACTGCCTAGGAGCCCCTTCAAAACCTACCCATTGCAATCTTGTTCCAGCTCTAAAGTCAACACATTTTATTGTTCCAGCAAATGCCGGGTTGTACCCAAAATTATTGAATGAGTACTGAGAATACTGCACAGACTGTTGAGCAAAAGCGTTAAAAGCTGCAAATAGAAATAATATGACTAATCCCTTTTTCATTAATTACCTAAACACAGATATTGGTCCTTTAATAACTATATCATCACTTTCTTCAATAGATATTTTTAGTATATAATAATAAGTTGATACTGGCATATTTGCCCCTACATATTTAGCTTCCCACCCATCGGCATTCTCATAACCTTCCTTATGATATACTCTTTGCCCCCACCTATCAAAAATAAACACCTCATTATCTGGGTAAAACTGTATGTTACTTATTCTCCACATATCATTATACCCATCTCCATTTGGTGTTATAACCTCCGTTGGTAAAGGAGGGGGGCAAGTAATTGGGATAATAACTACTTCACTTGTATCAATACACCCATTATTATCAGCGGTATAGAGAATATAACTGCCTAAAGGCACGTCATTGTATGTTCCAGATGAATTAGTTCCAATTCCCACTAAATCATAACTATAAGATGGAGTTCCTCCAGTTGCCGTTATTTGAACATCAGTAACTGTCTGATTACACACTAAAGAAGTGCTATATACAGATTCAATCGTTTCAGGAACTGGTACAATTACAACAACATTCGTATCGTTACAACCTTGAGCATCCGTAATATATAAATCATAAGTTCCAACAGGCACATTGTTGTAGGCTCCTGTTGCGCTTGTCCCTATACCGACTAAATCATAATTATATATTGCCGTTCCTCCAGAAGAATTAATCTGAATATCCGCCTCATCTAACGCACAATTATAATTTAAAATATTGACAGTAGATTGAATTAATACTGTTTGAACCTGTATAGAAATTGAAACCGTATCCTGAGGACAGCCAGTAGAAGTTCCCATATAAACTTGAATATTTTGATTATTAGCAAGAATATTAATTATAGAATCTGCACCAAATACAGTATCGCCATCTACCACCCATATATATTGAGGCCCTACAGCTCCAGCAGAAGGGTTAGCTTCTAATTGTACGGGAGTACTTTTACAAACTGTAATTATTGAAACATCTGGGACACTTACAATGCTAACATTTAAAGGGCATTGAGCATTAGCTGCAATGCCTATTGCCAAAAGTATAATGAATAACAAGTATCTTTTCATGTTAACAAAGTTAATATTAATTATATTAGGTTAATACGTTTAAAACTAAGCAAGGTTGCTGTTTAAAAATAGCTGTAGCCTCGCTAGGAATCAAACCTAGATCTACAGTTTAGGAAACAACTATTCTATCCATTGTACTACGGAGCCTGATTAGACAAAACTAGAAATATACTTCGTTTTAACTCCTCATTGATGGAGTTCTTTATATCTTTACTAATTATGTCAAAAATACTATTAAGCTTTGAGGAAGATTATGATTTTATACTGATAGGTATTAGTTGTCATACCAAAGATTACCGACTGTGTTGGGAAATCAATAAAGCGCTTAATACTGACTTAATTAGAGCTGAAAATTTAGAGATAAGTAAAAAAAATAAGACCAATTCTTTTTCGTTTTATGAGTTTATTGATGAAGATAATTATTTAGAATATTACTTAATTTCTAACCGTGGTAATGATGGATATTTAATCGCTGAACAGAAAAAAGTAGACTTTTTTTTACTGTTAAAAGGAAATACATCTCTCAATCAAATACAAGACATTATTTGTAAAATAAACTCACTATCATTAGTTTTAACCTCTTTTAAGATTGACCCTAACCAATTAAAATCAAAACAAAACTTATTGTTTTAATGAATAGAAAAACAAAAATAGTAGCTACAATTGGCCCAGCTACCGAATCTAAAGAAATGCTTAAAAAAATAATTAAAGCAGGAGTTAATGTTTGCCGCATTAATTTTTCTCATGGAACTCATCAAGAGCATGAAAAAGTAATAAATTACGTAAGGGAGATTAATAAAGAAGAGGGGCTTTTTACTGCCATCTTGGGAGATTTACAAGGCCCTAAAATCAGAGTTGGACAAATCAAAAACAATAGCATTGAGGTTGTAAATGGTCAAAAAATTACATTTACAACTACCGAATGTATAGGTGACGAAAATAAGATTTACATCAGTTACCAAGACTTTCCTGCTGATGTTTCTCCTGGAGAAACCATTCTATTAGATGATGGTAAATTGAGTTTTGAAATTATAAGTACAAACGGTACAGATGAGGTTAAAGCGACAGTAAAACATGGTGGAACTTTATCTTCAAATAAAGGGGTAAACCTCCCTAACACTAAAATTTCTTTACCTTGTTTAACTCCAAAAGATTTAATTGACTTAGAATTTGCTTTAAGCATGAACATTTCTTGGGTCGGTCTTTCTTTTGTTAGAAATGCGAAAGATATTGCTGAGCTTAAACACATTATTGCTGAAGCAAAAAGCAACACAAAAGTTGTTGCTAAAATAGAAAAACCAGAAGCAATTGAAGATTTAGATAACATCATTAAAGAAACTGATGCTGTAATGGTAGCTCGTGGCGATTTGGGTGTAGAAATTCCTTTTCAAGAAGTTCCTCGAATTCAAAAAATGATTGTAAAAAAATCTATGAAAGCTGCTAAACCAGTAATTATTGCAACACAAATGATGGAGAGTATGATTGACAACCTTACTCCCTCAAGAGCTGAAGTTAATGATGTTGCTAATGCAGTATTAGATGGTGCTGATGCAGTTATGTTAAGTGGAGAAACCTCTGTCGGAAATTTTCCTGTACAAGTTATTGAAACAATGAGTAAAATAATTGAAGATGTAGAAAAAGACAAGTCATTATACCATTATGAATATGCTCCTGAAGAAGATAATTTAGACCGATATATAACCGATTCGGTCTGTTTTAATTCTTGTAGATTAGCACAGCGTGTAAATGCAAAAGGAATTGTAACCATGACTTTTTCTGGTTACACTGCATTTAAAATTGCTAGTTTTAGACCTGAAGCAGGAATTTTTGTCTTTACAGGAAATAAAGGAATATTAAACATGCTTAGTTTGGTATGGGGAGTGGAAGTATTTTTATATGATAAATTTGTAAGTACCGACCACACCATAGCTGATATAAAATACATCCTTAAAAAGGAAAATAAGGTTAAAAAGAACGACCTAATCATCAATATTGCGAGTATGCCAATTGCCGAAAAAGGACAATCTAATATGATGAAGTTAAGTTATATTGAATAATAAAATATTAATTCTAAAAAAATAAAAGAATGCCAATAGACGTAAACTTATTAAAAGAAATTGCAGAAGTAGCTGGAGCTCCAGGACATGAGCAACGGGTACGTGAAATTGTATTGCGTGAAGTAACTCCTTTAGTTGATGACATTAAGATTGACAACATGGGAAATGTTTATGCTATAAAAAAAGGTAAGAATGAAAAACGGGTGATGATTGGCGCTCACATGGATGAAATAGGCTTTATTGTTACTCATATTGATGATGATGGTTTTGTAAGATTTCATACACTAGGAGGCTTTGACCCAAAAACATTAACTGCTCAAAGAATTATTATACATGGAACTGAAGATATTATTGGTGTAATGGGGTCTAAACCCATTCATGTTATGAGTGCGGAAGAAAGAACTAAACTTCCTAAAACAACTGATTATTTTATTGATTTAGGGATGGATAAAGAAGCTGTTGAAAAAATAGTAAGTGTAGGTAATCCTATTACCAGAGAAAGAGGGTTGATTGAAATGGGTAATTGTGTTAATTGCAAATCATTAGATAATAGATTAGCGGTATTTATCTTAATAGAATCTTTAAGAGCCTTAAAAGACAAAGAAGTACCTTATGATATTTATGGCGTTTTTACTGTACAAGAAGAGGTAGGAATTAGAGGTGCAAATGTAGCAGCATTGGAGATTAAACCTGATTTTGGTTTCGGTTTAGATACAACCATTGCTTTTGATGTTCCTGGTGCTAAGCCAGAAGAAATGGTAACCAAATTAGGTGATGGTACTGCTATTAAAATAATGGACAGTTCTACTATTTGCGATTACCGCATGATTAAGTTTATGGAAAATGTTGCCAAAAAACACAACATAAAAACTCAAAAAGAAATTTTAACTGCTGGTGGTACTGACACTGCAGGAATACAAAGAATGAATCCTGGAGGTGCTATTGCTGGTGCTATTTCAATACCAACAAGACATATACACCAAGTTATTGAAATGGCAGACAAGGATGATATTAGAGGTAGTATAGATTTATTGACAAACTGTTTATTAGAATTAGACCAACACGACTGGAGTTTTTAGCATAAAGGACAACAAACGACTATAGTCGTTTGTAAACATTTGTACTTAGCAAGAGCATCGAAAACACTAAGCTTTCAGCCTTTTTTCACTATATTTGAGAGCTAAACACATAATGCGGATATAGTGCATATGCACTATATCCGGTTGTTGACAACAATAAAAACTCCCTAGATTTTACTTTTTTTTGTGATAGGGATTGTATTATTAAATGAATCCTACTTAAAAATGATCCACGAATACCAATCAGTAAAAATTAAGAACTTAACGACTTTTGAGAAACTCTCATTTCAAAAATTTGGAAGATATCCCAAATCCCAAAAGAATGAAGCCTGCTTTCTGTTTTTATTGAACGGGTCGTTCCAGATTCGCACACCTATGAAATCTATTGTGCTTTCTAAAAATGATGCGATGCTCCCAAAGTGCGGAGACTATTTTTATGAAGACATTCAAAAAGAAGATGAAAACGAGATGGTAATTGCCTTAGGCGTTTACTTTCATCCAGAATTACTTAAAGACATATTTCTAAAGACCGGAACCGAGTGGAATAATCGAAAATATGTAGCCTATAAAATGAATGTGGACGAGTTACTAGAAAATTACAAAACCACACTTTTATATTATTTTAATCACCCTATTTTATTTGATGAAGAAATGCAACTTTTAAAAATAAAAGAACTGCTGCTCATCTTGTCTAAAACAGAAAATGCTCCAACCGTCAAACACTTAATTTCTTCATTGTTCTATCCGCAAGAGTATGATTTTAGAGAAGTGATAGAGAAAAACATTTATGCGACATTAAGTTTGCCCGAACTGGCTATATTAACCAATATGAGTATCGCAACTTTTAAAAGAAAATTTAACGAGTTGTATCAGGAAAGCCCAGCAGAATACATAAAAAAACGAAAATTAGAAAAAGCTATGAAATTACTTATTTCTAATAACTCACGTATTACTGATATCATTTTTGACTGTGGTTTCGAATCTAACTCTTCATTCAATAGGGCATTTAAAAAGAAATATCAACTATCACCAACGGCTTATCGAGCCCAATATTCCAAAACATAAGGTAGAAAATAAAAGAATTTCTTGAAACGATTATCCCCGAAGAAAATTTTCGAGGAATTATCTTGATTAAAACGGTTTTTACAAAAAACTTCTTTTCATTTTTTTGAGCTAAAATGGGCACTAATTGATCCAATCCGAAAACTTTATTTTTTAAATCACTTGCATCTTTGCCTAAGATTTAATTTAAAAAATAATAGATATGAATAAAATAGTAAAATTTCAGAAGCATGGAGGTCCAGAAGTGTTAGAAATCCACTCAGAGCCTTTAACAAAACCTGTTGGAACAGAAGTTCTTGTTCGGATGACAGCATTAGCATTAAACCGTTCCAATTCGTTATTTAGAGAAGGAACTTATCTACTAACAGCAACATTTCCTTCTCGTATTGGTACGGAAGGTTCAGGCATCATAGAAGCAATAGGCAATCAAGTATCTAATTGGGAAGTAGGACAAAAAATAAATTTGCTCGTACCGTTAAATGAAAGTGATTCGGGATATGCTGCCAAGTATAACATTGTGGAACAAGATCGATTAATAAGTTTGCCAAATGGTCTTTCAGATCGAGATGCAGCAACCGCTTGGGTGCCATTTTTAACTTTATATCATTTTTTTATAGAAAACAATTGGGTTGCCAAAGACAAATGGATTGTGTTACCTGCTGCCAGTAGTAGTGTTTCTTTAGCAGCAAATTCTTTGGCACAACATTTTGGTGCAAAAACAATTGGAATTACTCGAACAAGTAAAAAATTGGATGATCTAAATGCAGCAGGTTATAACGCCATAATAGTTTCTGAAGAAGGGAATATTGCTGAAAAAATAATGAACATTACAACCGATGGGGCAGATTATGCCTTCGATTCGGTTGCTGGACCAAATCTTACGGAATTAGTTAAGGGAATGAAAATGGGTGGTGAAATTACCGTTTTTGGAGCATTAGACTCAAGAGAAACGCCACTGCCAATATTTGACATGATGACCAGAGGTGTTCAAATCAAGGTATATACCCTGTATGAATTACTCATTGACCGAACTCGATTAATGGCAGCAATTGACTTTTACACGAAACTGTTTGATGCTAATTCCATCGCACCAAGTGTTGATGAAAATGAGTTTTCGTTAGATCAAATCAGTGATGCCTTTGATTTTATGGAATCCAACCAACAAGTTGGAAAAGTAGTTATAACCATTTAAATAAATAATCATGAAAACTATAGTAACAATAACACTTTCACTATTATCAATATCAAATACAATGGCACAAAATATATCAGCAAAGTTTCCGTATCAATCAAAATATCTCGAGGTAAAAGGCTCTAAAATGCATTACATAGAAGAGTATGTAGATGAAGAAAATCCAAACCAACTTACGTTCCTATTTCTTCATGGAAATCCCACCTCTAGTTATTTGTGGAGAAACATTATTCCTTATGTAAAAGGAAAGGGAAAAGCCGTAGCTCCAGATTTAATAGGTATGGGGAAATCGGATAAACCTGATATCGATTATACTTTTCAGGATCACATTAGTTATTTAGATGCTTTTATTGAACAGAAGCAATTAAAAAATATTGTTTTAGTTATACACGACTGGGGTTCTGGACTTGGATTTAATTATGCTGCTACACATGAAGACAATATTAGGGGAATTGTATTTATGGAAGCGATGACTCAAGCTCCTAGATGGGAGGATGGAAATTTTATTGAACGGATACTGTTTAAACGATTAAGGGATGATAAAAAAGGTCATAAAATGGCAGCAGAAAAGAATTTTTTTGTAAACATGTTCCTGTTTAAAGTAGGAACCAAAAGAAAGCTGACTAAAGAAGAAAAAGCATATTATCTAGCACCTTACCCTACTGTTGCAAGCAGAAAACCATTAGCCGTTTGGCCCAAAGAGCTTCCCTTTAGTGGTACGCCAGAGAGAAACTACACCATCTTTGAAGCTTACGCTACTTGGTTAAAAAGTACCGAAATTCCCAAGCTACTACTCTATGCTAAACCAGGAGTAATTATTAAAAAGAAAGATGTAGAGAGAATCCAACAAGAATATAAAAATATAGAGACGATATACATTGGTAAAGGGAAGCACTACATACAAGAAGATCATCCGCATGAAATAGGCAAAGCAATTAAAAGTTGGTCGGTTAAATTATAACTATTACGGAATAAATATACTGTAGCCAACACT
>JAESUI010000353.1 GCA_016763135.1 Flavobacteriales bacterium | reverse complement strand
GAATGTGAAATCCTTTGGATAAAAGAATAACACTACATATTTCCCTTTAAATTGTTCTAATGTGAAATCGCTTACAATTTCTCCTCCGTTAATTACAGCTTTTGCTGAAAATCCTGGAGCTTTTTTTCCTACTAATACGCCCATTTTTTTAATTTTTAGTTGTTAACATTTATTACATTTTCCTTTAAGGTAGATGTTCGTAGTTTCTACTTTAAAGGCTTTAATTTTTTTAAATTTAAGTGTTGATATATCAATTTCAACATCATATACATTGCCGCATGTGTCACACTTAAAATGCGCGTGTTCTTCCATAATGGCATCGTACCTTACTTCGTTATCTTCAATTGTTACAGTAGCAGTAATTCCATTGTCTATAAATAGCTTCAAAGTGTTATAAACAGTGGTTTTAGATAGGGTAGGTATATCTTCAACTAAATTAGAATAAATGGTATCAACAGTAGGGTGTTTTCTATTGTCGTACAAGTATTCAAATATCTTTATCCGCTGTAAAGACGGTTTGATATTGTTATTGGTTAAGTGACTTACAAAATCCATTAATTGAAACTATTATAAAATTGTAATGATTACAAATTTAGAATTATTTTGTAAATGGTCAAGTTAATTTCAAGAAATATTTATTAAAAAATAGTAATGAACAATTCACAACTTATTGTTAAGAAATACTTGGTAAGTTCCATTTGTATAGAGTCAAATAAGACTTACTTTTAGGTTACTTTGTAACAAACTTTACAATATGCAGTTTACATTTTATGGTCATGCTTGTTTTGCTGTAGAGGTTGAGGGTAAGAAATTGTTGTTCGATCCTTTTATTTCTCCAAACGAAAAAGCAAGTGCTATTAATGTTGATGAGATTGAAGCAGATTACATTTTAATTTCTCACGGGCATGAAGATCATATTGCGGATGTAGAGAGTATAGCCAAAAGAACAGGAGCTAAGTTGATTTCAAATTTCGAAATTATTTCTTGGTATGGGAAGAAAGGAATTGAAAATGGACATCCAATGAATCATGGTGGAAGTTGGGAGTTTGATTTTGGAACTGTAAAGTATGTTAATGCTGTTCATACAAGTAGTTTTCCTGACGGAAGTTATGCAGGAAACCCAGGAGGGTTTATCATTACTTCAAAAGAGAAAACATTTTATTATGCAGGAGATACAGCATTAACAATGGATATGAAATTAATTGGAGAATACGAAAAATTAGATTTTGCCGTTCTTCCAATTGGTGACAATTTTACAATGGGAATTAAAGATGCAGTAATTGCTGCAGATTTTATTCAGTGTACTAAAATTGTAGGTATTCATTATGATACATTTGGCTATATAGAGATTGATCACACTAAGGCTGTGAATGATTTTAAAGCTGGCGGAAAAGAATTAATGTTATTAGAAATAGGAGAAACAATAGAACTTTAAAACCTTAATAAACTATGGGAAAAATAATCGCAATATCAAATCAAAAAGGTGGAGTAGGTAAAACAACTACAGCTATTAATTTAGCTGCTGGGTTAGGTGTGTTAGAATACAAAGTATTGTTAGTGGATGCTGATCCACAAGCTAATTCTACATCTGGTGTTGGATTTGACCCAAGAAATATTCGTAACAGTATTTATGAATGTATCATTAATGAGATTGAGCCAAAAGAGGCAATTTTACATACAGAATCTCCAAATTTAGATATTCTTCCAGCTCATATTGATTTGGTTGGAGCTGAGATTGAATTAATTAATTTGCCAAATAGAGAGCAAATGATGCGTTTGTCTTTGGCTAAAGTTAAAGATGATTATGATTTTATTATCATTGATTGTTCTCCATCTTTAGGGTTAATTACCATTAACTCATTAACTGCTGCAGATTCAGTTATTATCCCTGTACAATGTGAATTCTTTGCATTAGAAGGTTTAGGTAAATTGCTAAACACTATAAAAATTGTACAAGCAAGATTGAATCCTGATTTAGATATTGAAGGGTTATTATTGACGATGTTCGATGTTCGTTTAAGACTGTCTAATCAAGTTGTTGAAGAAGTGAAAATGCATTTTCAGATGATGATGTTTGATACAATTATTCAACGAAACACGAGGTTGGCAGAAGCTCCAAGTCATGGGTCTACTATAATAATGCACGATGCAAGTTGTAAAGGTGCAATCAATTATTTGAATTTAGCGCGTGAAATTCTTCAAAAAAATGGGATGACTAAAATGACTGAAGAAGAAAAGACAATTGCTGTAGAAAATTAAAAGATGAGTAAAAAACCTGCACTAGGAAAAGGATTAGGAGCGTTATTACAAAATGCAGATACAGATATCACTATTGGATCTAGAGGAGAAGATGTAGGTAATATTGTAGGAGCGGTTTCATCTCTTTCTATTTCAGAAATTGAAGCAAATCCCTTTCAACCAAGAACACAATTTGAAGAAGAAGCGTTGGTCGGTCTTTCAGATTCTATCAGAGAATTAGGAATTATTCAGCCAGTAACTGTTCGAAAATTAGGGTATGGAAAGTATCAATTAATTTCTGGAGAGAGAAGGTTTAGAGCTTCTCAAATTGCAGGATTAACAGAAATCCCAGCTTTTATTCGAATTGCAAATGACCAAGAAATGCTAGAAATGGCATTGGTAGAAAATATTCAACGAGAAAATTTAGATGCAATAGAAGTTGCTTTTAGTTATCAGAAATTAATTGAAGAATGTGGGCTGACTCAAGAGAAAATGAGTGAGCGAGTGGGTAAGAAACGTTCTACTATAGCTAATTATTTGCGTTTATTAAAATTGCCTGCAGAAATTCAATTGGCAATTAGAACTAGAGATATTAGCATGGGGCATGCAAGAGCTTTAGTTAATATAGATGATGAGAAAAAACAGTTAGCTATTTCAAGAAGAATAGTTAAAGAAGGCTTGTCTGTTCGTCAGGTAGAGGAAATTGTAAAAGGAAGGAAAGAGGAAGAAATGGTCTCCATAAAAAAAAGCGCCACTCCAGATTTATCTTTCAGTCAGCAAAAAATTAAAGAAGATTTATCAGATTTTTTAAATACCAACGTTCAGTTACAAAGTAACTCAAATGGTAAAGGGAAATTAACCATTCCGTTTGCTACAGGAAAAGGGTTAGAACGTATTATTGAGTTATTAGGGTTATAAAACGTTATTGTGAAATCTATCCAACTTTTTATTGCAACACTATTTGTGTTCTTTGCTATAAGCAATTCATCCGCTCAAAAAATACTGTTAGATTCCCTCGATATTTCTGACACAATAAAAGTAAAATCAATAAAAACACATTCACCAACTAAAGCAACACTGTTTAGTACAGCCATACCTGGTTTAGGTCAAGCATACAATAAAAAATATTGGAAAATGCCCATTATCTATGCAGGAATAGGAACATCAATGTATTTTGCTCTTTCTAATCATAAAAGTTTTAAGAAGTTTAAAAATGCATATAGTATTCGGATTGATGGAGATCCAAATGCGATAGATGAGTATGAAGGTATATTAACAGCAGATGGATTGTTATCGAATATCGATTATCATCAACGTAACAGAGATTTATCATACATAGTTGCAGGGCTTTTTTATGTATTACAAATTGTAGATGCAGCAGTAGATGCACATTTATTTAATTTTCCTAAAAATGATAATTTATCGTTTAATTTGCAGCCAAGTTTAGAATTAACCAGTAATAATCAATTAAGTAAAGGTTTTAGGTTGGTTATTAATTTATAAATATGACCTTTTATCATTGGCATTGACCATTAATGTAAAAAGATAATAGAATAATAATATTGGATTTTAATTTGAGTTTTTAAGTTATGAATATTGCGATAATAGGATATGGGAAAATGGGTAAGGAAATTGAAAAAGTTGCCCTAGAAAGAGGTCATGAGGTTTCTTTAAAGATTTCTTCTGAAAATAAACACGAT
>JAESUI010000352.1 GCA_016763135.1 Flavobacteriales bacterium | reverse complement strand
TTGAAAGGATATAATGCTTGTTTCTTTTGCTTAGGGGTTTCTTCTATGGGAATGAGTGAAGCCGATTACAACAAGTATACTTATGAGTTAACTATCCATTTTGCTAAAGCAGTTGCTGAGCAAAATTCGGAAATGACTTTTAACTATGTTTCTGGAGCTGGAACGGACAGCACAGAAAAAGGAAATGTTATGTGGGCTAGGGCAAAAGGAGAAACGGAGAATATGGTATTAGCCATGCCTTTTAAGGCTGCTTACCTATTTAGACCTGGAGCTATTTTGCCCGAAAAAGGAGTTAAATCTAAGGTGAAAGCATACAATGTACTTTATGTTATTGCTTGGCCTTTCTTTTTTCTTCTTAGAAAAATGAAAAATATAACCACTAGCAGCAGGTTAGGACAAGCCATGATTAATAGTGTGTTAACAGGCTACGATAAAAAGCACTTAGAAAATGCTGATATCAATGCATTGGCTAAGGGGTAAAAGTATTGGAGCTACAAGTTAATGACAAGCTCCACCTAATTGTTTACAAGCCATTGTTTTCATTGTGGCAATTTTATACTTGTTAGTTAAAGTAAACGGTCTTTAGCCAAATTTCAAATAGAGGATCTAAAAAATTGATTTCACCACCAAATAAATCTATTACTTCTTTGCTTACCAATGCATTTTTCACTCTAATTACGTTGGCAGATGTTCCCATTTTATAGTTAGCCAATGTTTTTTTAGTGCTCATTTGTTTTACATTGTCTAGTAAAGCACGTAAAAATTCTAACTGTGTATTGGTTAATCCATCAACTTCTTTTTGAAATAATAAATCGTATTGATCAACCAACTCGTTTATTGATTCTTCTACTATTTTTTCGGTACAAATTTTAGCTGTATTTCTCCAAACCACATTAGCAAATTGTTGTACAAAATAAGGATGGTTACTTACGGTACTTGCTAATAAAGAAGCAAGTTCTTTATTTATTTCCTTGCCTGTTTGTTTAAATTTTTTGCAGATGTAATTTACCCAGTGTTTATTTTCTATTTTTTTTAGAAAAATGATATCACCAAATTTGTAAAACGGCATTGATTTATTTTCGAACAATTCGGTCATCATATTGCGTTTACTACCATATAAACAATAACTCACTTTTTGGTGATGTTGCCAATGTGCTCTAAGTTTTTTTTGAAAAGCCAATGGATTTTTGAAATGAGCAATATTTTGAAACTCATCTAAACAAATTACTAGTTCTAAATTTTTAGATTTAGAAATAAGTTCTGGTAAGTTTAATATTTCACTGGGATTCTTTTTTATTTCATCCCAATTAAAGCCAATAGAAAAATCATTATCAGGATCTAATCCTAAACTAAATTTGGGGATAATTTGTTTAAATAATGTTTTAGATTTTTCTATACGCTCTTCCCATTTTGTGTAGGTTACTTTTAAAATTTCTTGCGCATAAAATTCATAAAACTCATGTTCATTCCTTAAATTAAATAAGTCAATATGTACGACTCTTATCTTTTTATTTTTTTTGCTAACGCTCGGGTAGCCTTCAATACTAATGATGATTTCCCCCATCTTCTTGGAGAAATTAAAATGGTATTTAGTTTAGAAGAAAAGTTAGTTTGAAGGTATTGGATTTCTTTTGTTCTGTTAACAAAGTAATTCGTTTCAATAACTTTTCCGTGTTTAAATGGTAGTTGCATAGTTATTTTGTTTGATAACAAATATAGCTAACAAACTTGTAACTTACAAACTTGTAACTTACAAACTTGTAACTAATAATGTTGTAAGCTATTCTTTTATTAAGAATATTATAACTTTTAAAAAGTATTGGCAGTAAACGTTTGCTCACAGGCTCTACCCAATTGGTTACAAGTTTGTTTGATTAACTAAGAGCAACCACCACATCCGCCACACCCACTACAACCTGAGCATCCGCTATCACTAGAGCATCCACTATCTGATTCGCCCCAAGAGCCCCCAGCTCCAGCACCACCAAAATCACCACCACCAAAACCATCAAAGGAGTCAAATGTATCGGAGAAATCAGAAAAACCTCCATTCATAAAAATGAAATCACCGTAATAATCATCATTACTCCCTTTGTGTTTTTTCCGGAGAGCCTTCATGATGTTGTTATTGAAATTTTTAAGCAGAATGACATGAATTCCTAATTCGGCTATTAATTCGAGTATGCTTTTATCATCATTTGAATCTTGAAAACGCTGAAGCTCTTTATCTTTTAGCTCAAAAAATTGTTTTAATTCTTTACCTAGTTTCTTTCCTTTAGGTGTTCTCCGGTCAAAATATTTTAAGAAAGAATGGTCTTGAAAATAATAACTCATATGCGAGCTACGGCCTAAATAATTATCACGAAAAGTTTTATCATCTTTCCTGAATTTACTTCCGGCTGCTTTAGCAAATAACCTCAATTGGATTTCTTTTTTTGGATCTTTACCCATCACACTTAGCATTTCTAGTTCGTATGAACGGGCATTTGGGTTGAAGAAATTTTCACCTGGTCTAATCATTTTATAGGTTGCCATTCGTTTGGCTTTTGGATGAGGTAACTTTTTAATGTGTTTAATCTCTAAGGATTTTTCCATTAATAGCCCACCTAAAGTATAGTTTAAGAGGTTCTCGTCAGAACTTAGCCAATTCATTAAAAAATATGCTTCTGCTGGTTTAATTTTTTTTAAAACTTCCATTTTTTTGAAATTTTATTAAGGTGCATATTCACTCTTCTGAAATCGGTGTATTTGAATCTAATTTTAGCATCTGGCCAAATATCTTTTGGTGGCTCTTCTTTAAAAAAGAGTTGATAAGAAGTTTTTGTTTTTGAATAATAGTCTTGAGATTCACTTCGCTGTGATTTTCCTTTAGTAGGTCCATGATGAATTTCTATCCCTAAAATACTTTCACACATTTCTTTCCAATAAGATTGAGTGTATAATAAATGCAAATGCCAAACTTGGTCCACCTCATCTGAAGGAGTGCATGGATGACCAGAACAGGCAATTAAAAAAATAAATTTTTTGTATTCTTCTATAGCGCGTAAAGTATAATCATATTCCCAACCATTTTCTCTTGTCAATCTATCGGTAAAACTAAATTTCACTTCAGGGTCATCTAATTCATAATCACAAAGTTTTTCCCATAGTTCTAGCTGTTTAGTATTCATCGTACTAAAATACTATTTTCTTATGTTCATTTTCCCCTAAGATGAAAAAACGAATTACGGCAACCATTTAGTAAACCTTTGAGCGAGCATTACGTGGAAGCATTATCAAGTCAGGGCAATTACTCGAACTGTATTTCTGACGGGCCAACACATTGTATTCATAGAGGTTGTTTATTTACAATATTTATCTATTAAAATCTGTACAGAAGCATATCCTAATAAGATACATTTATGTAAATCTTTACAGGCTTTTTCCGTTTCTTTCATTTCGGCATAT
>JAESUI010000351.1 GCA_016763135.1 Flavobacteriales bacterium | reverse complement strand
TTTATTGAAAAATATTTTTTGTAGTTAATATATGCCTCCTTGTATGAATTAGTATGCTCATATACAATTGCTAACTTTTTATAATTCTCAATCTCTAATTCTTTAATCTTAGATTCTACCGATAGTTTAAATGATTCTAAATAATTTGTTTTAGCTTTTTCATAATCCTCCTGTGCTAAATAAAGGTTCCCAAAATTATGGTAACAAATGGCCAAACTCTCTTTGCTCTCAAATTGCTTACATAATTCTAATGATTTTATTAACCTTTCTTCTGCTTCATCATACTTCTTAAGAGAAATTAAGACTCCTGATGAGTTATACAGAACCATTGCTTTACTTCTGTCTACATCTTCTAATGTTTCTAATAACGCTAAATTTTTATTAAAATAAAAGCTTGCCTGTTTTAATTCTCCTGCATATAGATAAACTGAAGCAATGTTATTAAGACAAGTTACCACCCTCCTGTCATCGTTTAATTCATCATAAATTTTGTAAGACTTTACAAAATAATCAGCTCCTTTTTTATAGTCTTTTTTATTTATGTAAACGCGCCCAATATTAACATAAGACATTGCTTTCCTGGATAACAAATTCATACGCTTAAAAATATCAAGCGCTTTATAATGGTAAGTCAGTTCCTTTGCATAGTTATTTTCTCCATTGTATAATAACCCAAAATTGTTATACATAACCCCCTGCATTTCATCATCATTTAACTCTTTATATAAATCTAAAGCCACTGTATAATGCTTAAAAGCTTCTTTAAAATTAGCTTGCTCTGTATATCCTAATCCTAAGTTATTATAAATCTTAGCTTCAGTTTCTAAATCATTTATTTTTTGAGCTAATGCTATTCCTTTTTGCCCATAAATAAGAGCCGTTTGAAAATCTGAATACTTGGTAATCTTACACAGTTTATTAAGGGAAGAAATCTTGTCCTCCTGACTTTCAGCATTTTTATATGCTAACCTCAAACTATCAGTTTCTAATTTCTTATCTGCAAATGAAAGTGTATTGAAACACAATAAACATAGAATAATTATTAAAATTTTCCTGCTACTACTCATCCTTTATTTAAAGTTGAAATTAATACCTCAATAGGTTTTTCAAGGCTTCGGCAACTTTATCTCCATTAGGCAATAACGTAGCTTCTAAAATAGAATTTAAAGGTATTGCAGGTGTATCTACAGAACCAATAATTTCTATTGGAGCATCTAAGTGTTCAAAGCAGTTCTTTTGTATACGCGCAGCTAAACCAAGCGTAAATGAGTTCTCTATAGATTCTTCTGTAACCAACATTACTTTATTATGCTTTTTGGTAGCGGTATACATTGCTTCTTCATCAATTGGATTTAGTGTCCTTAAATCAATGATTTCTATCTGTCCTTCAAACTGTTTAGCAGCTTCTAAACTCCAATAAACTCCTCTACCGTAAGTTATAATTACAGCACTTTCTCCATTGGCAATTTTATCAGCATCAGCTTCTATTACAGTTCTAGCTTTACCAAAAGGAATTACATAATCCTCATCAGGTTCAATTGTTATTGCTCCTTCTGTTCCTTTAATTTTACTCCAATACAACCCTTTATGTTCAAGAATTACAACAGGATTTGGATCATAATAAGCAGATTTCATCAGGCCTTTTAAATCTGCTCCTGTAGATGGGTAAGCCACTTTTACCCCTCTAATTTGAGTAACCACAGATTCTACACTTGAAGAATGATAAGGCCCACCTGATCCATAAGCTCCAATAGGAACTCTTAATATCATACCAACTGACCATTTCCCATTAGACAAGTAATAAGAACGGCTAACTTCGGTAAATAACTGATTGAGTCCTGGCCATATATAATCGGCAAATTGAACTTCTACTATTGGCTTCAAACCAACTGCTGCCATTCCAACTGTACTACCTACAATAAATGCTTCTTGAATTGGAGTGTTAAAGACTCTATCTCCTCCAAACTGTTGAGCCAATGTTGCTGCCTCTCTAAAAACACCACCAATACGTGCTCCAACATCCTGTCCATACAATAAACATTCAGGATGCTTCACCATCAATTCTCTTATGGCAAACAATGCAGAATCAACCATTACTGTTTTCTCTTTTCCTGCGGGTTCTCTCACACCTTTTTCTTCAGTAATTGGAGTTGGTGCAAAGTGATGCGTTGTTAAATCTTCTGGCCGTGGATCTTCTTCTTCTAAAGCTAATTCGTAATCTTTTTGAACTAACTTTTTAGAAGTTTCTTCTATCTTTTTTAATACTTTTTCGCTTACTCCTAAGTCCAATAATTCCTTAATTAATTTAGGAAATGGGTCTCTCTTTTTCGATTCTTCTAAATCATCTCTATACCACTCCATTCTTACACCTGAAGTATGGTGATTTAACAATGGAACTTTAGCATGAATAATAAATGGTCTTCTTTCTTTACGTACAATCTCTATTACTTCATTAAACGTCTCATAAGATTCAGAAAAGTTAGTTCCATCAATGGTTCTAACTCCCATCCCTTTAAATCCTTTAGCAAAATGAGTAATATCTTGAGCCCTTACTTCATCAGCATAAGCTGAAATATCCCACTCATTATCTTGAACCAAATAAATGATTGGCATTTTCTTTAGTACTGCCATTTGAAAAGCTTCGGAAACTTCTCCTTCAGTACATGCAGCATCTCCTAAACTACAAACCACAACAGGATTTTCTCCTTTATAATCTTCAGCTAATCCTAACTTTTCTTTGTATTGAATTCCCATAGCAACACCTGTTGCAGGAATTGCCTGCATTCCCGTTGCAGAACTTTGGTGAGGAATTTTTGGTTTATCATCATCTTTTAAACTTGGATGAGAATAATAGGTTCTCCCTCCAGAAAATGGATCATTACGTTTAGCTAATACTTGTAACATTAATTGAAATGGTGTCATTCCAATACTCAACAAAATACTATCATCACGATAATAAGGAAAAATAAAATCTTGTGGTTTTAATTGTAAACCGCAAGCTATTTGAATGGCTTCGTGTCCTCTTGAAGTAGCATGAACATACTTTGCACATACATTGGCATTTTCTTCATACAAATCAGTCAACGCCTTTGCATTACACATCAATGTAAATGCCTCTAACACAATATCTTTAGATACTTTACTATTTGTAGTTTCTTTTTTCGCCATTATTTCTGCCATTTCCTACCTTCCTTGTCTTTTTTGCAAGGATTGTAAATATAGTAAAAAAGGATACTAGGTTTAAAATTTATAGAATTTCTTAACTGTATTAAGTTTAGATTTTAAACTTTAAAGGATAAATTTACACCTAACTCAAAATTTAATTTGTTGTTGACTAACCAAAAACCCTATAAAGCCATTGAACTACTATTACTTTTTGTAGCACTTCCTATTAGTTTAATTTTGCCTTTTTTACCTGTTTTTAAATTAATTACAGTGTTGATTGGTGTTGGATATTGTATATGGATAGCTAGAAAACATCAACTAATTACTAAGAAGTCTCTTTATCAAATCAAAATTCGAGATTACTGGAAAACGATACTAATTTCTCTCATTCTTGTTTTTGTTTCGAGCTTTATTTTTATATACCTCCTGCATCCAGAAGATTTGTTTATTGTGGTAAAGAAAAAACCACTAATGTGGATTATGGTACTCTTCTTTTATGCAATATTTTCTGTTTACCCTCAAGAATTGATGTACCGTAGTTTTTTCTTTAAACGCTATGAAGGGCTATTTAAAAACACTAATTATTTATTAATAGCGAACATAATTGTTTTCCCTTTAGCACATTTAATGTTTAAAAACTGGTTGGTTTTGTTGGTGACTTTAATTGGAGGAATCCTTTTTGCATTTACCTATAAAAAGAGTAAATCAGTAATGCTCACATCTATTGAACATGCTATTTATGGCAATTGGTTATTTACCATTGGTATGGGAGAAATGTTGGCTTTTCCGATGCCGAATTAAAACTCTGTAAAAACACTTTCAGCAATAGAGTCCAATACGGTAATTTCGGTAATCCCCCTTTTACCTCTGTCGCTTGCTAAAAGTAAACCTCCGTAATCTTGGTAATCAGCCCAAGGAGTTGTAAACGCTGATACAGAATCTGAAGCATTTCCAAAATAAGACCATTGATTTACCAACATTGTAGTAGTATCTACATACACCAAATATTTATTTTCTGGTGTATCACCAATGTCATTAAATGTTAATTGCAATACATGGCTATAAACGCCCCCATTTGCTGTATCAATATCTAAGTACTTTAAGGTAGTTTTAGAGTCTTTTAATTTAAAAGGCATAAACAACCAATATGCATCATTTATCCACATGCTCTCTGCCATTTCAGAATATTTCTTAATTGAATCTGGATCTATTACTTCTTCACCATCCAATTTTATTTTCCCTTGATGAGTAAAAATGTTAGTAATTAAAATATTACTATCACTTTCTGGGAATTCAATTCGTACATCTCCAGTGTGCTTATTCCACCATAGTTTTCGAGCTCCAAAAAAATTCCAGCTCACTACTTTCAATTCATCCCAAGCTTTTCTCCCTCCCATTTTCTCCATTACTGCATCAGCAATTTCTATTGCTTTTGCATCAGAATTTTCAACATCAAAACCTTCAGCTGCCGGATTAACATCTTCTATAATTGATTCCTGAACAACTTCTTTTGGTGCTTCAGAAGAGCATTGAAAAAAGAATATCCCTATTATAGAAACAAAAAAGATATTTCGCATTACTTATCTCCTTTTTTCAACTCATCGTTACGTACACCTCGCTGCATTAAGTTTTCTTCACCATCAGCACCCCAACCATATTTCTTCTTTTTGTGTAATTTAAATTTAGACAACTGCGTTTTTCTTGGCCAGTTGTTATCGTTTAAATTAATATCAGCCGTTTCTAACCAAGGGTCCATTTCAATGCTAACAAGTTCTTTCTTAAAGAAGAAAACCTTAGAAACATTTTTATCATTTTGTTTCCATATTTCAGCAGGTATTCTCACTTCTTCAGTGGAACCATCTTTAAATGTAAAATTCAAGATAATTGGCATTACCAATCCACCTTTATTTTTAAAATGAACATTGTAATAATTGAAATCAGTTTCTAAAATTTTAATATCATCCTTGCTTAGTTTAGTCATGTATTTATCATACTCTTCTTCATCCACTAAAGTAGCCTCAAAAGGATCGTACTTATTGTAGAAATCTATGATCTCAGGATCTTTTTCACTATAAACTTGCTTTAAATCTGTTTTATTTCTTGTTATACCAATATGAACAGCTTCAGCTTCCTCCAACTCTTTTGCAATGGCTTTTTCTACTGCTGGATTCTTCGTGTCAATTTTAAACCATTCAACATTTTCTATAGCAATATCACAATGATCTGTTGTAAAAAACCACCCTCTCCAAAACCAATCTAAATCAACTCCAGAAGCATCTTCCATTGTTCTAAAGAAATCTGCTGGTGTTGGATGTTTCAATTTCCATCTTTCTGCATAAGTCTTAAAAGCAAAATCAAACAGTTCTCTTCCCATTACAGTTTCTCTTAAAATATTTAATGCTGCAGCTGGTTTTCCATAAGCATTGTTCCCAAATTGTTGGATAGATTCTGAATTGGTCATAATTGGAGAGATGTATCTTTTATCTCCTTTCATATAATCACAATTTTATAAGCTGGACCTCTTCTTGAA
>JAESUI010000350.1 GCA_016763135.1 Flavobacteriales bacterium | reverse complement strand
ACTTAGGTATAATTGAACTAGGTCCTCATATCATTTCAACGCCAGCGGGTTTTGATAATTCAACAATGGAAACACTAGCTGCTACCATTCATTTTTTAGAACCTATAAATTAATTAAGTGTGTTTCTAGCTCATGGATTAGGAACTTTAATCGGTGCTTTTGCTGCTGCTAAAATTGCTGCAAGTCATAAAATGATATTTTCTATGGCTATTGGTGGCTTATTTTTATTAGGAGGTATAAGTATGGTGTTTGTGCTTCCTTCTCCAACTTGGTATACTGTAGTAGATTTAGTAGGTGCATACATTCCAATGGCTTGGATAGGTTGGAAATTAGCTGGAGGAAAATAATTGAAATACTCTAAACTCATAGCTCTATTTATTGTCCTATTGACCCTATTTCAGGATTCATTTGGGCAAAATTTCTCAGAAGAAAAACAGTTCAAAATAAATGAACTAACCCTAATTATTAATAGTCAAGAAAGTCATGATACGTCTTTGGCTCGTGCATATATTGATTTAGGTGAACTATTGGTCCTCTCTAATATAGATACACTTATCTCGTTAAGTTTAAAGTCAAAAAAAGTTGCAGAAAGAACCTTAAGAACTAACCCCAAGCTTCAGGTAAAACAATCCTTATTAGCTAGTTTGGCAGATGCACATGCCAATATTGGATATGCATATTTAAATAAAGGGAATATCCCAAAAGCCTTAAATAATTACCACATAGCATTAAAGGTTTTAGAAAAAATTGATAATAAGTCAATTTTAGGCTCTGTTTTAAATAACATTGGTATCATTTACAAAATTCAAGGTGATATACCAAAGACTATAGAATATTGGGATAAAGCTTTAAAAGTAAGAGAAGAAGCAAATGATACTAGAGGAATTGCTAATTCATTGTACAACCTTGGTGGGATGTACTTGATTCAAAAAAATCCAAAAAAAGCATTAGAATACTTTAAGAAAGCCTTAATAATTCAAACAGAAATTGGAGATAGAGAAGGGATAGCATATTCATTAAACAGCATGGGTATTCTTCATAAAAACAATGGGCAAAATGCTGAAGCTATTGAGTACTTCAATAAATCGTTAAAAGTAAGAGAAGAAATTGGGGATAAAGGTGGTGTAGCTAGTTCACTAAATAATATCGCTTACATCTTACTAAGTAATGGAAAAATCAATGAAGCGTTTAATTATGCACAACGTGGCTTTACAATTGCAAAAGAGGTTGGCTATCCAGCAAGCATTAAAAGCTCAGCTAAGTTATTAAGTAAAATTTACGTGAAAAAGAATAATGGATTGAAAGCATTAGAAATGTATAAATTATTCATTACAATGCGAGATAGCTTAAATAATGAGACTACACAGAAAGCTGCAGCTAAACAACAAGCTCAATATGAATATGAAAAACAAAAAGCGATTGATGATGCTGAGCATGAAAGCCTTATTGCCATAAAGCAAGAAGAAAAAGAGAAGCAACAAATTTTAACCTATGGCAGTTTGATAGGTTTAGCCTTAGTCATCATATTTTTGGTTTTTGTATTCAATAGATTAAGAGTGACAAGAAAGCAAAAAGCAATAATTGAAAATCAAAAAGAAGAAGTAGAATCTGCCCATTCTCAATTAGAAGAAAAAAATCAAGAAATACTAGATTCCATTAATTACGCCAAACGAATTCAAAAAGCAATTTTACCTCCAGACAAAGTAGTTAAAGAATTATTAAAAGAATCATTTATTCTATACAAGCCTAAAGATATAGTTGCTGGAGATTTTTATTGGATGGAGCAAATAGAAGATATGATATTATTTGCAGCTGCAGATTGTACTGGACATGGAGTTCCTGGAGCAATGTGAGTGTAGTTTGCAACAATGCTTTAAACCGTTCTGTAAGAGAATACAGCTTAAGTGATCCTGGAAAAATATTAATCAAAACAAGAGAAATTGTTGTTGAAGAATTTCAAAAATCTGATGAAGATGTACAAGATGGGATGGATATTGCTTTGTGTTCAATAGAAAAATATGACTTACAATATGCTGGAGCTAACAACCCATTATGGATAATTAGGGAAGGCAAAATAATCGAAATAAAAGCTAACAAACAACCCATTGGTAAATTTGAGAATCCACTTCCCTATACCACTCACTCATTTAAATTGCAAAAGGATGATTCAATTTATATTTTTACTGATGGTTTTGTAGACCAATTTGGGGGTGAGAAAGGTAAAAAATTCAAAACAAAAGCATTTAGAGATTTATTACTGTCAGTTCAAGAAAAACCTATGAAGGAGCAAGAAATCTTCATTAACAACTCTTTTGAAACATGGAGAGGAGATTTAGAGCAATTGGATGATGTATGTCTAATAGGTATTAAAATTTTGTAATATGGCTTATGATGAATATTTAGCTGACCGTGTTAAAAATGTATTTAATGATAAACGTGTTTCGTTTGAAGCCAGAAAAATGCTAGGTGGTTTATGTTTTATGGTCGACAATAAAATGTGCTGTGGCATCCACATAGATAAAAAATATGGAGATAGCCTTTTGATGGCTAGAATTGGTGAAGAAGCTTACAAAAATGAGATAAGCAAAGAAGTATGCTTACCAATGGATTTTACAGGAAGACCAATGAAGGGATATATTTTTGTAACTCCAGATGGTTTTGATATGGAAGATGATTTAGCTTATTGGATTCAATTAACTATTGATTTTAATCCCTTGGCAAAAGCAAGCCCTAGAAAAAAGAAAAAGTAATGGATTTAAATAGAAAAATTGGACTATTAACGTTAAGGTTGTTATTAGGATTTATTGTTTTAATGCAGGGCTTTGGCAAAGTATTTACTTGGGGTGTAGAGAATGTTTACAACATGCCTTTTTTCCATGAAACCTATAAAGATTACTTACCAGATTTTATCATTCATGCAACTGCTTACTATACTTCTTATGTAGAATTAATTGCTGGATTGTTAATTGTAATTGGCCTTAAAAGAGATTATGCGCTCTATGCTATGGCTTCTGTTTTAGTTATCGTAACTTTTGGGCATGGTTTATCAGAACCCATATGGAATTTATCTCATGTGATGTATAGAGCTATATTGTTAATCACTCTACTCCTATTACCAAAAGGTTGGGATCAATTTTCTTTGGATTATTTAATTTCAAAAAAGAAAAATTAAACTTTTATTCCCATTATACATACATCATCTATTTGCTCTAAATCTCCTCTCCATTCATCAAAGGCATACTCTAGTTTTTCTTTTTGTTTGCCCATTTCTAAAGGATTAATTGATAACAACAGCTCCCTAAAACGT
>JAESUI010000349.1 GCA_016763135.1 Flavobacteriales bacterium | reverse complement strand
TATAAAATTATAGAAAATGATTTTAAAAATCATATTTATTTAAGTTAATTTTATGCCAGGTAGAAAATATAAGATAAATGAACCTAAACTTACAAAAAAACACATACAAGTTTTAAAATCTTGTATAAATAATTTCATAAATCCTTTATTTAAAGACAAAACTATGGAAGAATTAAATATTATTGTAAACACAGCTGTTAAATTATTTCAAATATCTGTACCGAAACAATTAACATATAAAACATATTTAGAATTAGTAAACAATTAAACCATAAATAAACATGAAAAAAATAACATTAGTAGCGTTAGTATTTGGAGCATTTTTAGCTTCATGTTCTGACAACGGAAAACAAGTTGAAGCAAGTGATGCTGTAGCGGTAGAGACGGTGCAAACTGAAAAAACAGTTGAGTACAAAACAATTAAAAATGGAAGCTATTTAGATTGGAGAGCTTCTCATCTAGGTGGTGCTCAACCTCGATTTGGAAAAATGTATGTTCAAACAGCGAATATATTAGTAAATAATGGTCAGGTAAGTAATGCTACAATTCTTGTAGATATGAATACAATGACAGTTGAAAGCTTTGGGGATGATAAAGAATCGGCTACTAAATTAGCTGGACATTTACTGAGTCCAGATTTATTTAACACAGAAACTTATCCAACTTCTAAATTCGAATTAACAAGTATTGGAGAAGGAGCTGGAGAGTATACTTCTAGCATTACAGGTAATTTAACGATCTTAGATGTAACGAAGAACATTACTTTTGACGCCAATGTTTCTGTCTCAGACAATGAAGTTTCTATTATGTCTGAAGATTTTGCAATTACTAGGCAAGATTGGGGTATAATATATCATACAGAAGGAGATGAAGGTGTGTCATCTGATTATGTCATTGCAAATGATATAGGATTTACGATTAATGTAACATTAACAAAATAAATAATGTGATAAATGAGAGGATGCTATAATGTTATAGGTTAGTATAGTGTCCTTTCATTTTATCTTAGAAAATAATAAAATGGAAGTATTAGATTTAATAAAAAATAGGTTTAGTCCGTATGAATTTACAGACAAACAATTAACAGAAAAAGATTTAGAGACCTTATTTGAAGCAGCAGGAAAAGCAGCTTCAGCATTCAATGAGCAACCTTGGCGTTTTGTTTATGCATTAAAACAAGATGCAGAAGAGTTTAAAGTTTTACATGAATGCTTGGTAGAAGGGAATCAAGGTTGGACCAACAATGTTGCTGCTTTAGTGATAGCGGTAATAAGTAAAAACTATGCTAAAAATGGAAATGAAAATACCGTTGCTCAACACGATTTAGGATTGGCAGTAGGGAATTTAACTGTCCAAGCATCTGCTATGGGAATACATATGCATCAAATGGCAGGAATTATTCCTCAAAATGCGATTGATAAATTAAATATACCAGATGGATATCAGCCACTTACGGCAATCGCATTGGGTTATTTTGAAGGAGAATCTGAAGTGAAAGAAAGAAAAGCTGTTAATGAAATAGCTTTTAAGGGTGTATGGAAATAAATAATAAACAAAAGAGGAGGTTTTATGCTTCCTCTTTTAATTTTTCTATAATCTCTTGTTTACTAACAGTAGAATTAAAATAACTTAAAACCTTATTTAAAACAGCATCTACAATAGTGTCAGGACAAGATGCACCACTTGTTAAAATAATCCTTGTAATAGATTTGTTCTCAGGTAAATAGTTCTCTGTATTTTTCTTCTCTTTATCACGAAAATCAAAGTGATTAATAATGTTATTGCTTTCAATTTCTGCCGCTGAATTAATAAAAAAAGTAGGTAGTTTTTCTTCGCATAATTCAACAATATGAGAGGTATTTGAACTGTTATATCCTCCAACAACAATAGCTATATCAGCTTCTTCTTCGAGCAGTCCAATAGTTGCTTGTTGGTTATCATTTGTAGCATAACATAAAGTATCTCTAGTATCTGCAAAATGATCTTTAGATTTCTCTAAGCCATACTTTTTAATCATTGTATTTTTTAAGAAGTCTGCAATCTCTTGTGTTTCAGTAGCTAACATAGTTGTTTGGTTTACTACACCAATTTTATCTAAATGGGCAATAATATCAACATTTTCAGAATACCTGTTTTTAAATACTTGATAAAATTCTTCTTTACTAGCTTTTCCTAATATTACGTCTTCTAAGAACTGAGCTTCATGTATATCCTTAATAATCAATGAAGGTCCACTTGAATTACTATGAGAAAAGGTAGCTCTTGTTTCTTCATGGTTGTGTTTTCCATGAATTATTATTGTAAAATTGTTCTCTCCTAATTTGCCAGACTCCTTCCATACTTTTTCAACAAAAGGGCAAGTAGTATTGTATTCTTCAGTTGTTAATCCAATAGATTTTATCTTTTCTTCAATTTCTAAAGTGGTGCCAAAAGCTGGAATGATGATAATATCATTTTTAGTAAGTTCATTCCAATCAATAATTTGCCCTCCTTTGGTGTCCATAATAAATCGGACCCCTTTGCTTTCTAAATCTGCATTTACAGTTGGATTATGAATCATTTGACTCAGTAAGAAAATGTTTCTATTTGGATTTTCTTCAACGGCTTTGTATGCTTTCTCTATAGCATTTTCTACTCCAAAACAGAACCCAAAATGTCTTGCTATTAAAAATTGTACTGAACCAAAATCGAGCAACGTAGGAGTAAAGTCCTTTTTTCTAGGGTCATTGGTTTTTCTCAACTCTTTTATTGTAGAAATAAACGAGCTCTTATAATAAGATGGAATGTCAAAATTTTTCATAATTCGTAAACAAATTTATGCTTTGATTTTACAATAAACTAAGGCAAAGTTGTTTTATTGATTTTAAACCTATTAAAATGTTGATATTCTTTGCTTTGTAATAAAATAAACATATTTTTGTCGCTCTTTAAAATTAAATGGCTGTATTTCAGTGTGTAGCTAAGTAAAACCCTCTCGTTATAACTGACTTTGAACGAGATACAAAGATTAAAATAATGGCAGAGAAAAAAGAAGAAGCTGTAGAAAAAAAACCAGCAGCGAAAAAAACGACTACAAAAAAGACAGCAGATAAACCAGCTGCAAAAAAAATAACTCCAACGGCTGAAAAAGCAGAAGAAGTTAAAGAAACTCCAAAAGTAGAAAAAGTTGAGGATGCTGCGACTAAGCAAGCCCCTGAGGTAGAAGCAAAAGCTCCTGCTAAAAAAGTTGCTCCTAAGAAAAAAGGTGAGATTAAACCTTTAGCAGATTTTGATTGGAGTACAATCAATAAACGTGAGGAAACTTATTCAGCTGATGAGCAGAAAGAAATGGAAGAGGTTTATGATAAAACTTTGAAATCTATTTCTGACCAAGAAGTATTAGATGGTATTGTTGCAAAAAAATCAAATAGAGATGTTGTCATAAACATTGGATATAAATCAGAAGCTGTAATTTCAATTTCTGAATTTAGATATAACCCAGATTTAAAAGAAGGAGATACTGTTGAAGTATTTGTTGTAAGTCAGGAAGATAGAAATGGACAGTTAATTTTATCTCACAGCAAAGCAAGAGCTTTAAGAGCTTGGGATAGAGTGAATGAAGTTTTAGAAACTCAAGAGGTAATTAAAGGTTACGTTAAGTGTATAACTAAAGG
>JAESUI010000348.1 GCA_016763135.1 Flavobacteriales bacterium | reverse complement strand
CTATAAACTGTTTTTATACCAACTGTTTTTGCTAATTCCTGACATTTTTCATCTCTATCTCCACTCAACATCACTGTATTTAAACCTTGTTGATTGAGTAAAGTAATCGTTTCTGCGACATTGTCTTTTAACTCATCTTCAATATCAACCCCAGCAATTAGCTCGTTATTCTTTATTAAATAAATGGAATGTGTTTGATTATCTGTTAATTGCTCCGCCAAACGATAAGAACCTAATTGATAATTATTCCCTTCTTTATCCTTAGCTTCAATTCCTTTCCCTTTTATTTCTTTTACATCAGAGAACTCCATATTGGTAGCTTCTGGTTTTAAATATTCTACAATAGATTTTGCTATTGGATGTGAAGAGTGTTGCTCTAAGCTAAATAATAAATTCTTTAATTCTTGTTAATCAACTAAGGCATATAATTTAGTATTCTTAATTACAAAATTACCAGTGGTTAATGTTCCTGTCTTATCAAAAACAATGTTTTTTCCTATTGCAAATTGCTCTAACGTACTTCCTCCTTTAATAAGAATTCCTTTTTTAGCTGCTCTACCTATTCCTACCATAACTGCGGTAGGTGTTGCCAACCCCATAGCACAAGGACAGGAGATAACCAATACTGCTATACTTTGCATTATTGATTGTTGCAAGGTTATATCAAAAACAAAGTATGTCAAGACAAAAGTTAGGGTTGATATTCCAATTACTATTGGAACAAAAATAGCACTGACCTTATCTCCCAGTTTTTGTATTGCTGGTTGGTCTTGCTGTGCATTTTTCACCATTTCTATAATCTTAGAAAGAACGGTTTCAGCCCCTACTTTCTCTGCTTTCATTTTAATAGAACCATCTTCTACTATAGTTCCTCCGACTACTTTATTTAAAATAGTTTTAGATACAGGAGTACTTTCTCCAGAAATCATAGCTTCATTAATTACAGCATCTCCCCAAATTATTTCTCCATCTACGGCTATTTTATCACCTGTATTAAACTGAAGAATGTCATTTTCTTTAATATCATTATAATCAACTAGCTCAATATCGCCATTTGGTAAAACTCGTTTTGCCTCTGTTTTTTGAAGTTGATTTAACTCCTTAATTGCTGTAGTAGTTTGCTTTACAGAACGATGTTCTAATACATTTCCTAACAGCACTAATGTAGTTATGGTTGCTGCAGTTTCGTAAAACAAATAGTTATGTGCTTCTGGCAACCCTAAATAAGCCATTGTGCCATACAAACTATAACCAAATGCAGATGTTATTCCAATAACAATTAATACATCCATATTAGGAACACCCGATTTTAATGACCCGAAAGCACTTTTACCAAAGTGTAACATTCCTATACTAAAAACAGGTAAACATAAACCTAATTGCACCCACACATTATTTAAAATAAAATCATGCGAAAAAAACATGTGTAAAAAGAGAGGAATAGTAAAAACCAGCGAAAAATAAGATTTCTTCTCTATTGAAGATAGACCCTCTTCAGCTGCAACTTCATCCACAACCTTATAACCCAACCCATTAATACTACCCTTAACCTCTTCTAAACTTAAATTACTAGTGTTTACATAAGAAGCTTCTCCTGTAGCAAAATTTACATTCACATTTTCCAATCCCTTTTTCTCTAATTGTTTCTTTATTCCTAAAGCACAATTAGCACAGGTCATCCCTTCTATATTAAGCGTTATATGGTTGTTATTATTCATTTAGCATTACAAATTTACGAATATTCAAACATTATAATAATGATTCGAATTCATTACTTTTAAAAAATGAAACGCCTTATTTTAATACTTTTTTGTAGTATAACTACTTTTATCAATGCCCAAACTTACAAACCTATAGTAGATGATTATAATGAGTGGCATTTTACAACATGTTTTGGCGGGTGCTTAACTGATGTTTACTTTACTGATGGAGATACTAATTATGTTGGCTTTGATTATAAAATATTAAACGGTTTTCATTTTATCTCTAGAACTTTTTGGCTAAGAGAAGATTCTTTAAATCAAAAAGTATATCTTTCTTATGATGCTGTAGGAACAAGAAAAGAAGATTTATTATACGATTTTTCTATACAGGTAGGAGATTCAATAGAAATGAAAAATCCTATAAGTCCATTTCTTCATAATGCCGGTTTTTATACAGTTGATTCTATTATTATGGATCAACTTCAAGATGCAAATTTTTATAGACATTTTTACCTTTCACCTAGTATTTCAAACAGTGTTAGTTCTAATAATGCAGAATGGATAGAAGGTGTTGGGTCACTCTCTCTTATAAATTCACCGAGTGGAAGACCTGACATTAATGATGTTGGTGAATTGAGTTGTTTTTTCAAGAACAGTATCCTTTTTTATTCAAATCTAGATTCAATTTCGAACTGTGCTCCAACTATAGTATCTAGTAGTGATGAAAAAACAATTGATAAGATAAAGCTCTACCCTACAATTGTTGAAAATGAATGCCATATTACTGGTATTGAGTTTATGAAAGACATCAATATTTATAATATTCATGGAAAAAAGATAAAACAAATTTCAATACACAATAAAACTCACATCAGTTTTTCATTAGAAAACTTACAATCAGGGTTATACTTTGTTATTTTGACTGACACACAGCAGAATAAAAGTTCATTTAAAATAATCAAAAAATAAAGTCTTTTAATTATTTCTTTTTTTGAAAAAGAATTATATTTGCCATCCCTTAAAGGGAAAAATGGTGGTTGTAGCTCAGTTGGTTAGAGCGCTGGTTTGTGGTGCCGGATGTCGTGGGTTCGAATCCCATCTTCCACCCATTTCAATGAAAGCCGATTCTTTTGAATCGGCTTTTTTGTGTCTAAGAATGAGTCTAAGTTTACTTGAGCGAAATGAAAAGACATAAAAAAAGATGAATAAAGCTCTTTTATTGAGATGCAGGTTACTCATAGATCACAGGGATCGTAAAACAACCCCATCTTCCACCCTTTAAAAAAAGCCTTGATTTCTATCAAGGCTTTTTTTATCTCTTGTATTTCATTAATAAGTTAGGGTAGTCAGATATTATTCCATCCACTCCTCGCTCAACAAGTAGTTCTATTGTTTCAGGGTCATTTACAGTCCACACATGCAACTCCTTTCCCATTTTGTGTACTCTGTCAATTATACTTTTAGTAGCATAAACATGCTTAACAATTATTTCATCTACAAAATGGTATCGTCTTAATGGTTTTAGATTTACACCTTTATCCCAGGATAAAGGGAGCTTTGCATATTTCCCAACAAACAACTTCCCAGTTCTAATTTCTTTATCCAGCTTATGAATTCTAAATAATGCTCTATCATTAAACGAAATAACCTTACACCATTCTTTGGCGTTATTGTTCTTAATTACATTAATGATATGTCTTTCTATATTTGGATAGTACATGAAACTGTACTTGGTTTCAATTAGTAATTCTGCTCTTCCATTAATTAATTGAATTACCTCATCTAATGTTGGAACTTTTTCTTTGATGTAGTATTTGTTGTATTTATATCCAGCACTATGTTTTAATATTTCATCATAATTTTTACTCTTCACATAGCCAAAGCCTGTTGTTGTTCTACGTAAAGTACGATCATGCAAAACAATAATAACATTGTCTTTTGTTTGTTGAACGTCAATTTCTATACGATCAACACCTAAATCTAATGCTAATTGAATAGATGCTAAGGTATTTTCAGGAGCCAGTCCTCCCGCTCCACGATGACCAGTAATGGTGATTTTATTATTTGTTGCCAATTATTTTATAGGAAAGTAAATAAATGTTCTTCTCTCTTCTTCTTCAACTGTTCCTGGATCATCAATATATTCTTCCCAACTATCTCCGTTAATTTCATACCCATTAGCTTTTATGTATGCTAAAAAAGCATCATAAGTTGATTTTAAAGTCATGTAAGATCCAATATGAACTGTTTTAAGTGCCTTTCCAGCATATGTTTCTCCTTTCTGAATTCTACCTTCTAAATCTAATTCATCTGGTAATTCAGCTACAACTAGAGCCGCATCAAACTCACACATCATTTCCGCTAATGAGAACTTTTTAGTAATCGCTATTGGTGCTGAAATCATTTCTAATTTAGCAATTCCTACCAAAGACAATAACTCTCCATAAGCTGCTCCCATTTTAGCACTCATAGTATCTGGTATTAAACTTGAACTTTCAGAAATGTATAAAATAGATTGGCTCACTACTGTTTCTTCAGTTACTTTTATAGAAGGTTTTGTTTCCATTGACTCACATATTTGTTTTATACCTTCTAATCCCTGCTCAAACATTGGTCCTATTTGTGCTTCAATATCCATGAATAACATCATAGGGCGCATCATAAAACCAAATTCTCCTTCATCATACCATGTAAGCTTAGTAGAATTACCATCTTTCTCATAAAGAAAACCTCCATGAGAAGTCATTACAAATGGCTCAATAAAACTCAAATCGTAAATAAATTTTTCATTTGGAACTATTTCAGTAGTTGTCATTGACCCCTTTCCAGAAATTTCTCCTTCCCAACTCATTTTTGCTCCAATTACTTGGTTATCATTTTCTATTATATAAACAGCCCCAGGATCTGCTGCAGCCCATGCCGAAAAAGCTGCCCAATTAGCAAATACTGAAGTTTGATTAAAAACAACTTCAACAGGAGCTTCAATTTTAATTTCTTTAGATACTTTATAGCCAGATGGTCCTATTAAGGCTAATACAAGATAAATAACTATCAAAGCTATTATTCCTATTCCTAGGTATTTTAAAAATTTCATAATATTATAAGTTAGGTGAGTTGTAAATATATCAAATTTATGCTAATTCAATCTCTGAATAATCTCTAAGCTCATTGTAAACACTGTCTCTTTCTATAGGTTGACGATTAACATCTTTGATTAAAGCAATCATCTGTTCTGATGACATAACAGGTTTTTGTTCTTCTGCTCCAGCCATTGTATAAATCTTTGTAGAATCATCTACTGTTCCATCAATATCATTTACCCCAAAAGCTAAAAGTAGTTGAGTCGTTTTTCTACCAATCATAGGCCAGTAAGCCTTCATGTGATTAAAGTTGTCTAAGAATATTCTTGAAATGGCATACATTTTTAAATCTTCAATGATGCTTACCTCCTCTATATCTGACATTTGATTGTTTCCGTTTCTAAACTTTAAAGGAATAAAAGCATTGAATCCTCCTGTTTTATCTTGTAGCTCTCTTAATCGATTCATGTGATCGATTAAATGTTTAGGTTCTTCAATATGCCCATAAAGAATAGTGGCATTAGATGGCATCCCTACACTATGTGCTGCTTCATGCATTTCTAACCATTGCTCGCCAGTACATTTATCTTTACATATTTGATCTCTTATTGTTTTATCAAAAATTTCAGCGCCACCTCCCGGTAAAGAACCTTGCCCTGCATCTTTAAGTATTTGCAAGCATTCTTTATAACTTACTTTAGCCTTACGAGCCATATAATCCAATTCTACGGCTGTAAATGCTTTTACATGTAAATCTGGTCGCATCTTTTTAATGTTCTCAATAAGATTTTTAAAATACTCTAAACCCATTTTAGGGTGAACTCCTCCAACTATATGTACTTCTGTAATATCATTACCCTCATACCCTTTAATTGCTTCATAAATATCTTCTTCGCTCAATTCCCAAGCATCAAAATCATCACTGTTTCTTAAAAATTTTGAATACGCACAAAATTTACAATCAAAAACACAGATATTAGTTGGTTCTATGTGAAAATTCTTATTGAAATAAGTTTTATTTCCATGTCTTTTTTCTCGTATGTAATTCGCAAGTATCCCAAGGTAACTTACCTCAGCATTTTCAAAAAGATAAATACCTTCTTCACTAGTTATTCTCTCTTCATCTATTACTTTTCCTGCTATTTT
>JAESUI010000347.1 GCA_016763135.1 Flavobacteriales bacterium | reverse complement strand
TATTTGTATTTTATTGTTTCTTAAATAATTTTTTAATTCAGGCATTGGTATTTCCCCATAGTGAAAAATACTAGCTGCTAGTCCTGCACTTGCACTTGTTTGTTCAAATAATTCTTTAAAGTGAGCTGAGCTTCCAGCACCTCCAGATGCAATAACAGGTATATTAACAGCATTACTTACTTGCTGGGTAATATCTAATGCAAACCCTGATTTAGTGCCATCATTGTTCATCGAAGTGAGTAGTATTTCTCCTCCACCTCTTTTTTCAATTTCTTTTACCCAGTCTATTGTATTTATTCCCGTTGGAGTTCTTCCTCCTTGTGTAAAAACACGCCATTCATTGGTCTCAAATTTTGTGTCCACAGCAACCACAACACACTGACTTCCATATTGCTCTGCAATGTCTGAAATTAGTTGAGGGTTTTTTACTGCTGAAGAATTAACACTCACTTTATCTGCTCCAGCTTTAATAATATTGGAGACATCATTAACACTAGAAATTCCTCCTCCAACTGTAAAAGGGATGTTAATTTCTTCAGCAATTTTCTCAACTAATTCAACCAATGTTCCTCTGTTTTCTATGGTAGCTGTAATGTCTAAAAAAACTAATTCATCAGCTCCTTGTTCAACATAAGCTTTAGCCAATTCAATTGGGTCACCTGCATCAATAATGTCTACAAAGTTGATTCCCTTAACTGTACGTCCGTCTTTAATGTCTAAACACGGTATAATTCTCTTTTTTAACATAACTCTTGAATTTCTTTTAAGCTTATTCTGTTTTCATAAATGGCTTTACCTATAATAGCACCTTCGCAACCAATAAGCTCTAATTCCTTTAAATCATTCAAACAAGAAACTCCGCCACTAGCGATTAAATTAATGTTAGAATTTCTAATGATTTCTTGATATAAATCATTAGAAGAACCTGCTAACATTCCATCCTTATCAATGTCAGTACAAATTACATTTTTAATCCCTTTGGTTTCATAGTCTTTTATAAAATCAAGCACATCTGTACCTGAATTTTCTAACCAACCATTGGTCGCAATTTTTCTGTTTAGGCAGTCTGCTCCTAAAATAATACGATCACTACCATAGGTTAGCAACCATTTTAAAAACAATTCAGGGTCTTTAGATGCAATACTTCCTCCAGTTACTTGATTAGCACCACATTCAAAAGCAATTTGGATATCTTTATCAGATTTTAAACCTCCACCAAAATCAACTCTTAAATTGGTTTGAGTAGCGATTGCTTCTAGTGTTTTGTAATTGATAATTTGATGTGATTTTGCGCCATCTAAATCTACTACGTGCAAATATTTAATTCCATTTGCTTCAAACTCTTTGGCAATTTCTACTGGATTTTCATTGTATATTTTCTTTGTATTATAGTCGCCTTTGGTTAGTCTAACACATTTGCCATCTATAATATCTATTGCTGGTATTATTCTCATTTTGTCTATCTATTTTTTAATTATAGGCACTCATAGAGTGCAGAAATTTTTAAGTATTTGTGCTCCAATGTCTGCCGATTTCTCAGGGTGAAACTGGGTCGCATAAAAGTTATTTTTTTGCATTGCTGAGCTGAAATTTTTAATGTAGTTACATTCAGCTATAGTATCTTCTCCAACTTCAGCATAATAGCTGTGTACGTAGTAAACATCATTGTCTTTTTCTATTCCATCAAAGAGACTCCCTTTAATTGCTGAAAAATTATTCCAACCCATATGCGGAACTTTTTCTTCAGGAGGAAACAGTTTAATTTTTTCTTTAAAAATTCCAAGACATTTGGTATTTCCCTCCTCGCTAGAAGCGCACATTAATTGTAACCCTAAACAGATTCCAAGCATCGGTTTTTCAATAGAAAGTATTACTTGATCTAATCCTCTATCTGTTAAATATTTCATAGCAGAACTTGCTTCGCCAACACCAGGAAAAATGACTTTATCTGCAGTTAATATTTCGTTAGGATTATCTGTGATAATACTATTGTAGCCTAGCCTGTTCAGTGCATTTTGCACTGAACTGATATTGCCTGCATTGTATTTTATTATTGCTATCATAAGCTTCCTTTTGTACTTGGGATATTATAATTAGTTGTTTTGCTTGTTGCCATTCTTATTGCTTTAGCAAAAGCTTTAAAAATTGCTTCAATTTTGTGGTGTTCGTTATTGCCTTCAGCCTTAATGTTGAGGTTGCATTTTGCGGCATCGCTGAACGATTTAAAAAAGTGCATAAACATTTCTGTTGGCATTTCTCCAACCATTTCCCTACTGAACTCTACTTCCCACATTAACCATGGCCTTCCTCCAAAATCGATGGCTACTTGAGCCAAACAGTCGTCCATAGGTAACAAAAATCCATAACGTTCAATTCCTTTTTTAGAACCTAATGCTTTTAAGAAAACTTCACCAAGTGTAATGGCAACATCTTCAATGGTGTGGTGTTCATCTATTTCTAAATCGCCAGTAACATTAACATTAAGATCAATGTTTCCGTGTTTTGCAATTTGTTCTAACATATGGTCATAAAAACCTATTCCAGTTGAAATGCGGCTTTTCCCACTTCCATCAAGATTTACTTCAATTTCAATATTGGTTTCGTTAGTAACACGTTGAATTGTTGCTTTTCTTGGTTTAGCCTTTAAGTATTGATAGATTTCTTCCCAACTTGTTGTACTCAAATCTGCGCTACTATTTTCTGCTCCAATGAAAATTCCTTTACATTTTAAATTTGCAGCTAATTCAATATCGGTTGATCTATCACCAATTACGTATGAGTTTTTTAAATCATAATCGCCAAAAATGTATTTGTTTAATAATCCAGTTCTTGGTTTTCGAGTGTCAGCATTATCTTTAGGAAAGCTTTTATCAATTAGAATTTCATTGAATTGAATTCCTTCGTTTTTAAATGCTGCTATAATTTTATTTTGTGCTGGCCAAAAGGTTTCTTCAGGAAATGATTCCGTTCCTAGGCCATCTTGATTAGTTACCATTACCAATTCATAGTCGAGTTCTCTAGCAATCTTCGACAACCATTGAAATACCTCTGGGTAGAACTCTAATTTTTCTAAACTATCTAATTGATAGTCCACTGGAGGTTCAATCACCAAGGTTCCGTCTCTATCTATAAATAATACTTTTTTCATTTTGATATATTTTTTAAGGCAGTTATTAATTTTTCATTTTCATTTGGAGTTCCAACAGAAATCCGAATACAGTTTTTAACAAGCTTGTTTCTGTTTCGTGTAATGATTTCTTTTACGACTAGTTCATCATAAACTTCATCAGCACCCTCAACTTCTACTAAAAGGAAATTAGCATCTGAAGGATATATTTTTTTTACCAAAGAAATAGACTCTAATTCAGCTTTGAGTTTCTCTTTTTCATCTAAAATGAGTTGGAGGTTTTTTTTGAATTCATTGAAATCTGATAAGGCTTTAATTGCTGCTTCTTGATTCAGTTTACTAATGTTATAAGGTGGTTTTACTTTATTATACAGTTCAATAATTCCTTTATTTGCATAAGCAATTCCAACTCTTGCAGCCGCTAATCCCCAAGCTTTACTAAAAGTTTGGCTGATGATAAGGTTTGAATATGTTTCTAATAATTTTAGACAAGATTCGCTTGAACTAAAATCGATATATGCTTCATCAATAATAACAATTCCTTTAAAGTTCTTAAGAATAGTTTCAATATCTGCTAAAGCAATGCTATTGCCAGTAGGGTTATTAGGTGAGCAGATGAAAATTAGCTTTAAGTTTTGATCATTCCAATAGGTTTCCAGTTTATTTGTATTGATTTGAAAGGTTTCAGTTAATGGAATCTTTAATAACTCAATATTGTTTATTCCTGCAGAAACATCATACATGCCATAAGTTGGAGAAAAGGTGAGTGCTTTATCTTTTCCTGGTTCGCAGAATATTCTGAATGCTAAATCAATAACTTCATCACTTCCATTACCAATAAAGATGTTTTCTTCATTTACTTTTTTCAATTTAGATAAGCCTTCCTTTAATTCCTTTTGATAAGGATCGGGGTAACGATTCAAATCTCCATAAGGGTTTTCATTGGCATCTAAAAAGACACCATCATTTCCTTTAAACTCTTCTCTAGCACTAGAGTAGGGCATAAGGTTGAGGATGTTAGGGCGTACTATTTTATTTAAATCAATCATTTTGTAAACTTTTTAGTCGAATGGTAACAGCATTTTTGTGCCCCACTAATTGTTCTGCTTCTGCCATAATTTCAATAGCAGGACCAATGTTGTTAATTCCTTCTTTACTCAGTTTTTGAAATGTAATTTTTTTCTGAAAACTCTCTAAAGATACACCGCTGTAATTTTTTGCAAAACCATTAGTTGGTAAAGTGTGGTTAGTACCACTAGCGTAATCTCCAGCAGATTCACAACTATAATTACCTAAGAAAACTGATCCAGCGTTTGTAATATTATTTACTAAGGCATTGGCATTTTCTGATGCAATGATTAAGTGCTCAGGAGCATATTGGTTACTAAATTCTAGACATTCATCAATAGTGTTAAGAACAATTGCTTTACTGTTTGCTAAAGCTTTTAAAGCAGTTTTCTTTCGAGGCAATTGTTCTACTTGTTGATTGATTTCAGCTAAGCACTCATCAATTATATGTTGGTTTGTACCTAGTAATATTACTTGGCTATCTGCTCCATGTTCAGCTTGCGAAAGTAAATCAGCCGCTACAAAACTTGGGTTGCATGTTTTATCAGCTATTATTAACACTTCACTAGGTCCTGCTGGCATATCAATAGCAACACCAGCTTGTTGAACTAATTCTTTTGCTTTGGTAACGTATTGATTTCCTGGACCAAATATTTTATAAACCTGAGGAATAGTTTTCGTTCCATAAGCCATTGCGGCAATGGCTTGCGCTCCGCCAACTTTGTAAATTTTAGTAATGCCTACTAGGTTTGCCGTGTACAAAATAGCTGGATTGATTTCCTCATTTTTGTTGGGAGGAGTGCAAAGTACTAACTCTTTACAGCCTGCAATTTGAGCAGGTATACCTAACATTAAAATGGTGGAAAACAAAGGAGCACTACCACCAGGAATGTACAAGCCTACTTTCTCAATGGCTACTGATTTTCTCCAGCATTTTACGCCAGGAGTAGTTTCAATTACATTTTCTTGCAATTGCTGTGCTTTGTGAAAGCTATAAATATTGTTGTAAGCTGTTTCTATAGCTTCTTTTAATTCTTGTGAAACTTGTTTGTTAGCCATAGCAATTTCTTGTTCAGCAATACCTAAACTGCTTAACTCAACTCCATCAAATAGGCTTGTATATTTGATTAATGCTTTATCACCAGTTTGTTTTACATCATTAATAATAGAACTTACTGTTTGAGTTAGTTGTTCTTGATTAATGACTGGGCGTTGCGTTAGCTCTTCCCAGTCTTCTCTATTTGGTTTATTAAACTTTTGCATTATATCACCATTTTATCAATTGGTACAATTAAAATGTCTTCAGCACCTGCATTTTTTAATTCATCTATTACATTCCAAAATTTATCTTCATCAATTACACTGTGTAATGAACTCCAGCCTTCTTCTGCTAATGGAAGGATAGTAGGGCTTTTAAGGACAGGAAGGATAGTACTTACTTTTTCAATTTTAGTATTGGGTACATTCATTAAAATGTACTTGCTATTCTTAGCTCTTAAAACAGATTTCATTCTAAACAATAAACGATCTAGTATTTCTTCCTTTTCAGGAGATAAAGTTTTAGATTTTGCTAAAACAGCTTCAGAATTAAGAATTACTTGAGTTTCTCTTAACCCATTTTTAAATAAGGTGCTTCCCGAGCTTACTATGTCACAAATACCATCTGCCAAACCAATGTTTGGGGCAATTTCTACAGAACCTGATATAATGTGCACATCTGCTTTAATATTATTTTTACTTAAAAATTGATTTAAAGTATTCGGATAAGATGTAGCAATTTTTTTTCCTTCGAAATAATTAACATCATCAGTTTCGACTTCTTTTGGAACCGCTAAAGAAACTTTGCATTTAGAAAAACCTAGTTTTTCAACAATGCTTACTTCTTTTTGTTTTTCTATTAATAGGTTTTCTCCGAGAATAGCAATGTCTACAACACCGTCTTCTAAGTATTGTGGAATATCAGCGTTTCTTAAATAAAGAATTTCTAATGGGAAGTTTGGAACAGTAACTTTTAACTGGTCTTTACCGTTGTCAATTGAAATCCCGCAATCTTTTAATAGTTTAAGAGACTCTAGATTTAATCTTCCACTTTTTTGTATTGCAATTTTTAGTTTACTCATTTTTAATTTTATTAATCTGAGTAAACCTAGAGGGTAGATAGAAACAAAAACCCCGTCTGATTTACTCAGACGGGGTTTGAAATATTGTTGAATTACATATATATCATATCCAGCTCGCCTGAGTGCAAGTATGAGAATGATGTTGATGTAACTGTTTAAAATTCATTTGTTCTAATTCTGGTACAAATGTATAGATAAAAATTTTAAACTTCCAAATGTTTTTTTTATTCGTCATTATAAAATGAATCAGAAAAACAACGGAATAATCGAAAAATGAGATTTAATAGAGACATCATAAAGAATAAAAACTCTATTGGGTAAAATGTTAGAGGCTAATATTGCATATTTATTTTTTCATCCAAATATTCTTTTAGAAGTTGAAGGTTTTAAAAAATCAGTTTTTCAAATAAGGAATTTGTGTTGTATTAATTCTGAATTTTCGAACCTTTCTTGTTCCCCATTTTTCTTTAATTGCCACCGAAGCAATTTTTACATAAACAGTAATATTTTTTTTATTCTCGTTATACAATCCAATAAACATTTTTTCTTGCAGTGTATCTGATCCCGTTGTATACTCGAGACAGGTTAGTTTTTTGTTAGCCAAAAACTGGGTAGAATCACCATAAAAACTTTGTTGAGCCTCCTGATTACTTAACATCCAATAACTAATTGGAAGACAGCCAGAACCTGAGACAAAGGAAGACCCGCCACCGAGCGCAAGACGACCTAATTCACCATATTTTTCAACTAAATAATCCTTCTTCTCACCATTCTTAGAGGAGCTTATATTCTCCATAGGGTCAGATTTCCCTGTAGCTATCCATATAACCCATTCATTGAACACCTTGGGCAATGAAAAAACTACTATAGATCGAGAATCATTCTTTTTCTTTTTTTTCTTTAGTTCTATTACTTGATTGGTAATGTGAGTAACTATTGTATCTGTTCTTATTAAAAATTTTTCATCCTCTTCATACCAAACTGTATCAATTTTCTCATTCCAATAAACAGTTGAGTTAAAATCTACCGTATTCTTATTTCCTGGTTTCCTTGAAGCATTTAGAAAACAGTATCGGCCACCAGCCAAAAAACCTCGTTGAGCAAACCTAAAATAATAAATTCCTGTTTGGTCAATCTGAATTATTTTATCTATAACACTACTCATATTACCTTCACCAAAAATGGTTGCGCCAGGATATTTCATAAACTTAAAACTTCTTATAGAAGACCCATTGGACTTAGCCGTAAACGTAATAATGTCACCCTCAGCCAATCCGAAATAAAATTCCTGGCTAGAAGTATTTCTTACTTTAAAATTGGATTCAATTAGTTGAATCTCCTTAATCTGAGCAGTTAGATCTAATCCAATAAATAAGGTGCAAATTATGCTTAATAAAATTTTATAGCGCTGTATGTTCTCCATTAATTAATTAGTTATGATGAAACGAAGATAAAGATAAAATAAAAAACCCTTACACGAATACAAGGGTTTTAAAGTCTGCGAGCCTAAGGCTAGAATTATCTGACTTATTGGTGGAGGATATTCAAGAATTTAATAAATCTACTTTTTCTCGAATCTAAAATTATAG
>JAESUI010000346.1 GCA_016763135.1 Flavobacteriales bacterium | reverse complement strand
CATTACATCATCATTGGAAACATTATGACAAACAATACAAGATGGCCCACCATTTTCAAACCTTGTTTTACCAGTAAATAATAATTTGCCAGCTTCAAAATCATCAATTGTATATTCTACTGCTGCAACTGACTCTGCAGACTCTTCTAACACAGAAGCAGTTACAGATCCACCAGAATTTTCTTCTTTAATATAATCCAACATTGAAATAATTTCTTCATCAGACAGGTCAAAAGCCATCATTGCAATTTTATTATACTCTTCATAAATAGCTATAGCATCAGCATCCCCACCAGCAATCATTGCTTGCGAATCTTTAATCCAACTTACTAACCATTCTTGAGTTCTTTTATCACTTATTCCTGCTAATCCAGGGCCAACCAATCTTTTTGCACTAACACTATGACATGCTGTACATTTTGCTTTAAAAAGCGCTGCACCATCTTGAGCACTTAAGCTTATTGTAATTAAACTTAAAGCAGCTACAAATGATATTTTTTTGGCAATTGACTTCATTATTTTACTTTTTTTAGATTCGTTATATCAATTGATTAATTCTTCGATAAAAGTATATCTACATAGAAATAGTAACTATGATTAATATCATTAAACAGTTATGTTTGTAATCATGATTTAGAAAAGCTTTCTTATTGTCCCATTATACTAAGTCTCTGCCTTTTATGTAGAATGGTTCTATATAAGAAATCAACTCCACTCCATTTCAAAATCTCTTATCACTATTTTGTAGGCTAGTTAGTTATGACTTCAATCATACATTTTAAAGAGTTCTTCAAATACTTTTGCTATAAAATATATGTCATAAAAATTCAAACTATTACTTTTGATTTTTAGAACTCACTTAGAAAATGATAAAAGCGACAAATAAAAATATAGAATACATCGAAACGGTTGAAGAAGCTGAATTATATGATGAAATTCTAAAGCTTAAGAAAGAAAAGAATGCAGTTATTTTAGCTCATTTTTACCAAGAACCTGTTATCCAAAAAATTGCTGACTTTGTTGGAGACAGCTTAGCACTATCTCAAAAAGCCGCGAATACAGAAGCTGAAATTATTGTTTTTGCAGGTGTTCATTTTATGGCAGAAACTGCTAAAATTATCAACCCAACTAAAAAAGTGATTATCCCAGATTTGGAAGCTGGATGTTCACTAGCTGAGTCTTGTCCACCTGATGCATTTAAAATTTTTAAAGACCAACACCCCGATCATACTGTAATTACATATATTAATTGTTCTGCAGAAATAAAGGCATTGAGCGATATTGTTTGCACCTCTTCAAATGCAGAAAAAATTGTTAATTCAATACCTAAAGAAACACCAATTATTTTTGCTCCTGATAAAAATCTAGGTAAATATTTAATTGATAAAACAGGAAGAGATTTACTCCTTTGGGATGGTGTCTGCATCGTTCATGAAGCTTTTTCAATTGATAAAATTATCGCATTACATAATAAAAATCCTGAAGCAAAATTTATTGCTCATCCAGAATCAAATCCAGAGATATTAAAAATAGCATCTTATATAGGTTCTACTTCCGGTATGATTAACCATGTAAAAGAAAGTTCGGATACCGAATTTATTGTTGCTACCGAAGCTGGTATTTTATATAGGATGCAACAAGAAGTACCCAATAAAACATTAATACCTGCCCCAGCAAAAGAAGATAATACTTGTGCTTGTAGTGAATGTGCTTTTATGAAAATGAATACACTCAAAAAACTGTATTTATGCTTAAAAAATGAAAGTCCTGAAATTGATGTTCCAAAGGAGATTAGAGAAAAAGCTATTATTCCTATTCAACGAATGTTAGAATTATCAAAATAAAATATGAAATCAGAATTTGATTTTCTAATAATTGGATCTGGAATAGCTGGACTAACCTATGCAATAAAAGTTGCTAATCAGTTACCCAATGCGAAAATTGCTATTGTTACCAAAGCTGATGAAAAAGAATCTAACACCAAATATGCTCAAGGAGGAATTGCTGTTGTAATTGATGAAATAAGTGATTCTTACGAACAACATGTAAATGACACTCTAAAATCAGGTGATGGTTTATGTAAAAAAGAGATCGTTGAAATTGTTGTTAACGAAGGTCCGCAACGATTTAATGAATTAGTTGAGTGGGGAGTTAATTTTGACAAACAAAAAGATGGTGAGTACAACCTTGGATTAGAAGGTGGTCATTCTAAAAATAGAATTTTACATCATAAAGATATTACTGGTTTTGAAATTGAAGAAACCCTATTAAAGCAAGTGTATAAAAATGCAAACATTCATTTATTTTCAGAACACTTTGCAATAGACTTAATTACTGAACACCATTTAGATTCAAAAAGTGAAAACCATTTATGTTATGGTGCTTATATTTTTGATGCTGCAACTCAAGAAATCATTCCTTTTACATCAAAAATAACATTACTTGCTACTGGCGGGATTGGACAAGTTTACCAAAATACCACTAACCCAACTATTGCTACTGGTGATGGAATTGCTATGGCTTACCGAGCAAAGATTAAGATAGAAAGCATGGAATTTATTCAGTTCCACCCTACTGCTTTATATCATTCAACTACCAACCCTTCATTTTTAATTTCTGAGGCTGTAAGAGGGTTTGGCGCCTTACTTAGAGATAAATCTGGCGAATTATTTATGCATCATTATGATGACAGAAAAGAACTCGCCTCAAGAGATATTGTTTCTCGAGCAATAGATAGTGAACTAAAGAAAAGTGGAGATGAGTGTGTTTATTTAGATTGCAGGCATTTAAATATGACCCAGTTTAAAAAACACTTCCCTAACATTTTACAAAAAATGCAAGAGATAGGAATTGACCTAAAAAAAGAAATGATTCCTGTTGTACCTGCAGCACATTACTTATGTGGCGGTATATCTGTTAATGAATTCGGACAATCTTCCATTCAAAATTTATATGCTTGTGGCGAATGTACTTATACAGGCTTACATGGTGCAAATAGATTGGCTTCAAACTCATTATTAGAAGCACTGGTTTAGCAGATAGATGCTTTAAAAGTTCTCTAGAAATGATAAAAACCATTTCTCTTCCAAAAAATATACCTAGCTGGAATGATGAAGGAACAAGCCAACCAAAAGAGTTAATTTTAATTACTCATAACTTAAAGGAACTGCAACTTTTAATGAGTGATTATGTAGGTATTATCCGATCAGATGAACGATTAGAAAAAGCAACTACTAGACTTAATATACTATATAAAGAAACGGAAGAGCTGTATAAAAAAGCAAAAATATCACCTCAATTAATTGAATTAAGAAACATGATTACAACAGCCTATTTAATTGTACAACAATCAATTAAAAGAAATGAAAATAAGGGAGGTTTTTATAAAGTTTAACTACAAAACCCGACCCAAACACTCCCAAATTTCCGTTCTAGACTTCTGTAATCCTAAAAGTAATCTTTAAGGAAGCCTACTCATTCCATTGGGGAGTGCTGCTTTATTTTGTAATTTAGGGGGATGAAGAATATAATAGTTAGAGGATTAATTAGTTTGATTATTGGGTTAGTGCTATCTGAAATAATTTACATCTTATCATTTGCAACACTGAAAAGTTGGAGATTGATAGGTCCATTATTGATTTCTTTAGTCTCTTTCTACCTTCTTACCCCTAAAAAGAAGTAGTTCTTGTCCCAAATTTGTCCTTACTACTTCTACTCCATTTTTCTTAACTGAGAAAAAAAACCAATTCCTATAATAAGAATTATTTCTCATAATGGGATTTTTTTGTTAAAAACAAAACTCTTATAATCTGATTTTCATATAGTTATGTCCGTGGCGTTTTAATTGACCTAAACATCAAAATTAAAATGTGCACTATGATTAAATTACTATTAATTTCAATGGGTTTGGTTTTGTTTCTCACGACAAATCTGCTATCACAAGAATTGTATAGCGATGATTATCAATGGAAAATACCTGGGGGGAATTATATTGATCCAAATTCATTCTTTTCTCTCCATGGGTATGTTAATGCCGTTTATGGATCAACAAGTAAAGATTGGAAATTGGGAAGCATGAACGGTATCGGAATGCCCGGACAAGTCCTGATTCCAAATACTGATAAAGGATCATTTCAAACTGATGAGGCATTATGGATTAGCTCTGAAATAACTAATAAAACTTCTGTTTTAATGGAGATACACTTAGTAACATCACCTTCTGGAATAGGTGCTGCCGGCCCAGGAGGTCTAACATTAGTACTTACCGAAGCTAATGCTAAATTCAAACTTTATAAAAATTATGCAAATATAGCAGCTGGAACATTTTGGAGCCCATTTGGTATTCATAATAATGATTGGCTTGGAGCCCAAAATTTATTTACTACAATCCCCTATGCATCTAGTGCGTTTCCATCTCATTATAATGAAAAAGGCATTCGCTTAGATGGGTTCTTTGGTAAAAATAAAATTGGTGTAAACTATGTATTTTCAATTGGAAATGGATATAACGCATACGACATCTCAGGCTACCAAGCAGTTGACAATAACAATAATAAAACAATAACAGGTAGAATAAGTTTATTTCCGTATCTACAAGAAAATCTAAACATAGGTATAAGTTATGCAAATGGAGAATTATCAAAGGGAGACCCCATGTCTAGCGATACAGTT
>JAESUI010000345.1 GCA_016763135.1 Flavobacteriales bacterium | reverse complement strand
ATGAAATTAACAATCCTATCAATTTTGTTTCTTCTAACATTGCACCACTCCGACAAGACATAGCCGATGTAAATACTATTATTGAAAAATACGAAGAATTGGAAGGTTCAGATAACATTCCTGAGAAATTGAAAGAAATTGAAGCATTAAAAAAAGAGCTTGATTTTGATTACTTAAAAACAGAATTATCAACTATAATAGATGGAATTGAGGATGGCGCTAAAAGAACTACCGAAATTGTAAGTGGACTAAGAAATTTTGCACGGCTAGATGAAGATGAGTTGAAAAATGCAAATATTAATGAAGGTATAGAATCAACATTAATTTTAATAAAAAGTAAGCTCAATGGAATCAACATCAAAAAATCATTAGAAAACATCCCAATTATTGAGTGTAACCCTGGGAAAATTAATCAAATGATAATGAATTTAATTGATAATGCCATTTACGCTATAGATAAAAAAAATACAGAAAATAAAGATGGGTTCATTGAAGTTATTACTGAAAGCAAAGACAGTTTTATTATTTTGAAGATCAAGGATAATGGAGTTGGAATCGATGACAATATAAAAGATAAGTTATTTGATCCATTTTTTACTACAAAAGATGTTGGTGAAGGAACAGGGCTAGGTTTATCTATCGTTAGAAGTATTGTTGATAATCATGAAGGTAAAATAATAGTGAATTCTGAAATAAATAAAGGCACAGAAATAATTGTTGAAATCCCAATAAAAAGAACAGTTAATGGAGAAGATTAAAGTATTATATATTGATGATGAAATTGGAAATCTAAATGCTTTTAAAGCGTCATTTAGGAGGCAATTTGATATACAGACTGCAATTTCGGCAGACGAAGGTTATCAAATTTTAAAAAAAAATCCGATTGAAGTAGTAATTTCAGATCAACGAATGCCAGGGAAATCTGGTGTTGATTTTTTTGAATCGATATTGGATTTACACCCCAACCCTATTCGAATATTATTAACTGCTTATAGTGATATTGATGCGGTTATAGATGCTATCAACAGAGGTAGGGTGTATCGATATGTTACAAAACCATGGGATAATTATGATTTAAAGTTAACCATAGAAAATGCCTATCATTTATATCACCTTAAAGAACAGAACAATAAACTAAACATTAAGTATCGTAAAGTTTTTTCAGATTCATCAGATCCAATTATTCTGTTTGATACAAAAGGTAGAATAATAGATTTCAATAAAGCTGCTACCAATTTTATTGGCACCGAAAACAATCCTATTAATATGCTTTCTATTAATAACATAATTAAAGATAAAAATGATGCTCAACAAATTATTAAGAAGCTAAACACTCAAGGAATGTTTACTGGTTTTGAATGCCAGATTTATGGGAAGGATAATGAATTAAAAAACTGCTTACTTTCTGCTAATAAAATCACCAACAGTTATGGTGAAATAATAAGTTACCAAGCTATTATTAAAGATATAACTGAGCGAAGCAAAATGAATCAATTACTACTCAAAAAAACCATTGAAACTCAAGAACAAGAAAGAGAAAGAATATCCCGAGATTTACATGATGGTGTTGGTCAGTCTTTAGCTGCAATAAAATTGCATTTTGAGAGTTTAAAAGCTAACCACAATCAAAACAAAACAATTGACAACGAATTGCAAACCATTCCTGTAATACTAAAAGATGCCATACAAGATTTAAGAAGAATTTGCTTTAACACACTGCCTCTTGTCTTACAAGAATATGGTTTAGTAAAAGCCATTGAAGAATTAAAATCAAATGTTTCTACTTTAGATTTTAAAATAAATTTCAACCATAAGCATGAGTTTCCTGCTATTACAAAATCATTAGAAATATCTATTTTTAGAATTATTCAAGAATTTATAAACAATAGCATAAAACATAGTGATGCCACTGAGGTTATCATTGATCTAGAAAATAATTCAGAGCATATTATTCTAAACTTAAGAGACAACGGGATTGGTTTTAACATTAATGATTTAGAACTTTTTAAAGGACATGGTTTAAAAAATATACAAACTCGTATTGATTCTTTTAAAGGAAAAATAGAAATGAATAGTGTAATTGATAAAGGAACGGAATTCGATATCGCTTTTCCAATCCATTTAAATTAAATAGTTATGAAAGAAATAAGGATACTATTAGTTGACGACCACAAATTAATTCGTGATGGTCTTAAATCAATTATTAACACATCTCATAATATTAAAGTTATTCATGAATGTAGTAATGGTAGAGAAGCAATTAATTATTTAGAAGATAATGCAAGTGAAATAGATGTTATTCTTATAGATATCACTATGCCTGAAATGAATGGAATCGATGCAACTGAAATTATTGTAAAGTTACATCCTTCATTAAATATTTTAGCGCTTACCATGCATGCAGAAGAGGCTTATATTATGAAAATGATAAAAGCTGGAGCATTAGGTTATGTTCTTAAAGATGCTGGTAGAGATAAAATAATTGATGCTATAAAAACTGTTTACCAAAAAGAAAAATATTACAGCAATGAAGTTTCCTTGAAGCTAATTAATGTTTTATTAAATAAAGACAAAGTAGTTGAACCAACATTATCCAATAGAGAGGTACAAATTTTAACATCAATAACTAATGGAAATACGAATAGAGAAATTGCTAAAGAACTTTACATTAGTGATAGAACAGTTGAATCTCACCGAAGAAATATTATTAAAAAACTTAATTTAAGAAATACTGCAGAGCTTGTTAAGTACGCTCTTACCCATAAGTTGGTATAGGTTAAAACTCACTTCTACTCGGTAGGTTCTAAAACATTAGACCGAAGAAATTAAAAAATCTCAACTATTTTACCTTAGTAATAAATGCTCCATCAATATTATGCTCTCGTATTAATCGCTCTTTTATTTGATTAGCTTCTTCAATAGAGCTAGCCTCACCGTAAGTGATTTTCATCCAATTACCTACTTGATTTTTCTTAACATCATCTATTGATAGATTATGCTGTCTACAATAAACCTTTAGTTTAGATTGAGAAAATTCTGATAATGACAACAGTTGAATTGTATACCTAACTATTGTTTTACTCAACTCTGCAGACGCAGAAGTTTCTTCTACCTCCAGAACTTCTTCATGCACAGGTTCTATAACTGGATCAACTGGATCAGGAACCTCAATAATTTCTGGACCTTCTTCCACAACAGGCTCAGGCACCTCTTCTACTGTTGGTATTTCTTCCACAACTGGCTCCGGAACAACCTCTACAGCAGGCTCTTCTTCAACTTCAGGAACAACTGGTTCTGGAGCTTCAATAATTTCTGGATCTTCTTCCACAATAGGCTGTGAGACTTTTTCAACTGCTGGTGCTTCTTCAACAATTTCAGCCTCTTCCACAACTGGAGTCACAGGCACTGAAACATCTACTATTGCAATAGCTTCTCCGCTCGACAAGTTAATTTGAGGTAAATAAATTGTTTGTTTTTCCTCATTTTTAGAAAATTGAAATTCTACAGGAAATGCATACTCTTCTCCATCTAAAAGAACAATTCCTAATTCTATATTCAGTTCTCCTGATGCTGGAATAGCCATAATATAGAACTTTATGTATTGCTCATTTCTATCAGAAAACAAGGCATTATTTGGAGAAGGTTTATAAGTGTGCTTATTATCTATGATGTATTTAATTCTAGCAATATCAACACCTTGCAATCCTTTTATTGTAGTTTTAATAGTGTATTCATTTGGCTCACCCCCAAACTTTATATCATGAGACCCTGAAACCTCTTGAGAAAAAACACCTTGAACAAAAACAAAAACGAATGTAATAATTCCTAAATATCTTAACATAATAATAAAATTAGATAAGGTATAAATATATAAAATGTTTTGAAACTTACTGAAAAAGAGAGTCTTATTAAATTACATTTAATTCTTTCCCTACTTTTTCAAAAGCAGCAATTGCTTTATCAATATGCTCTTTAGTATGAGCAGCTGAAAGTTGAACTCTAATTCTTGCTAAATCTTTTGGTACCACAGGGTAAAAGAATCCAATCGCATAACTTCCTTCGTCTAATAATTTATTGGCAAACTTTTGAGCTAACTTTGCATCGTATAGCATAACAGGAACAATAGCGGAATCACCATCTCTTATTTCTAATCCTACTTTTTTCATTCCTTCTTTGAAATAAGTCACATTGCTTTCTAAAACAACTCTTAATTCTGTCGATCCATCCAAAATATCAAATACTTCATTAGCGGCTCCAACTATTGCTGGAGATAATGAATTTGAAAATAAATAAGGTCT
>JAESUI010000344.1 GCA_016763135.1 Flavobacteriales bacterium | reverse complement strand
CTGCAGACTTTAAACGTTGTATTTTATTTTCTGCTTGATTTTCTTCTTGTACAATAAAAAGGAAATCAATGCTAGAATATGTATCCACTGCAATTTCTCTTAGAACATCAAACAATTTTTCTTCTCCAGATTCCATTAAATCATTAGCTACAACAATATGTTTTGGGAAATTTATTACTGCATCTTTAGGAACGGTAATTATTGGTGTTTTAATTGTACCTATCAATGCTGAAGTATTACTCCCTAACATATCACCTACAACACCATCAGCTCCTGTAGTTCCCATAACTATTAAATCAACTTCATTATTGTTGCTAATATTTTTTACGGAATCAACCAATAAACCAGCCCTACATAAAGTTCTAAACTTTACATTAGAATAATTTGAATTAACATATTCTAATTGCAACTCCATTGCTTTTTCCGATTCCTCCAAAGCAATCTTATCTAAATTAACCAACGTTCCAGCACTTGCTCCCGAATAAGGAATATGAAATGTATTCAACAACACAATTTCAGCATCTATTAACTGTGCCAATTGAATCGCATAATCTCGTGCTTTATTTGCTGTTTCCGAAAAATCTGTAGGTACTAATATCTTTTTCATAACTCAATGTTTAATATATACTACGAATATACCATAAACCCTTTATTTTTGAAATGACATCCATCAACCCATTAAATGACATCTATCACCAAACATTCTACTGTATTCTAAAGCTAAGTTGTAAATAATTATATTGATTTTCATAATAATGGATTAGATGCAGCACCTGATTTAGGAAGAGGAGAAATAACTGGGAGTCCATTTGATATTGGAAAATTTAAATCGCCAACAATAAGAAACTTAGCATTTACTGCCCCCTATATGCATGATGGTAGGTTTGCTACAATTGATGATGTTATTGATTTTTATAGTACTGGATTGGTAAATTCGCCAACCATTGACCCTTTGATGAAAGCTGTTGGACAAGGTAGCGTTCAATTAACACCTCCTGAAAAAGCAGATTTAAAAGCATTTTTATTATCTCTAACGGATAGTACCATTTTAAATAATCCAGATTTTCAACCCCCTTTTTAACCGTCATCTCTATTCCTATTCCATAATACAGAGATAGTTAATATGAAAAATATGATCAAAATCATACAAATAATAATAAAAGACATTTGAATCTTTTATTATTAAACTGTAATTTTGATTTATAATTTAAACTAAAAAGTTATGATTGATATAGATGATAAAACTGTTGCAGAAATTGTGACTGAAAATATTAAAACAGCAGATGTTTTTAAGAAAAATGGAATTGATTTTTGCTGTGGAGGAAACGTTAAAGTCCAAGAAATTTGTAAAAAGAAAGGAGTTGATTATAATGTTATTAAAGAAGAAATCGCTAACATTAATGAACCCTCATCAAATGCACATGATTATAATTCTTGGGATTTAGATTTTTTAGCAGATTATATTATTAACACCCATCATAAATATGTTGCTGAGGCAAATAATTTAATTATTCAATATTCTGATAAAGTAGCTAAAGTTCATGGTCATCACTATACAGAGGTAGTTGAAATAAATAAATTGTTTCATGCTATAGCTAATGAATTAAATTCACACATGCAAAAAGAGGAAATGATGTTATTCCCTTACATAAAAGAATTAGCAGTAGCTAAAAGAAATAATACCAAAGTTGCACCACCTCAATTCGGAACAATACAAAACCCAATAAATATGATGGAAGCTGAGCATGTAGGTGCTGGAGATATTCTTTCACAAATTACTGAGTTAAGTAATAATTTTACTCCACCAGCAGAAGCTTGCAACACTTTTAAAGCATTATATTCTAAATTGGAAGAATACCAAAATGATTTATTTCAGCACATTCACTTAGAAAACAACATATTGTTTCCTAAAGCAATAGCACTAGAACAAGAATTGAGCTAAAAAGCTAGTTAAATTTCTCATTAAACAATAACAACTTCTTCTATCTCTCATTAAAACTTGAGATAGAAGAAGTTAAATAAAATCAATCGTGCCTTGCATTTTTTAGAATTCTAAAAACATGTAAAGCTGCTGGAAATATTGCATCCATACTTTCTTTTGCTCCATTAGTTGAGCCTGGCAAACCAATAATTAAGGTTTCTCCTTTTACACCAACCACACTTCTGCTTAACATAGAGTATGGCGTTCTATCTTGTCCGTAACTTCTAATTGCCTCTTCCATCCCTGGTATTTCTCTATCAAATAATGGTTTTAAGGCTTCTGGTGTTACATCCCGAGATGATAAACCTGTACCGCCAGTAAACAATATCATATTAGCTCCTTTAGCATAATATTCTTCTACTTTGGCTTGTATTACATCTACCTCATCTGGTATAATTATGTAATCCATTATTTCCACCTCACATTCCTCTAGTTTTTTAATGATGGCTTTTCCTGCTCTATCTTCTTTTTGTCCTGCAGAAATAGTATCCGAACAAACTACCACTACAGCTTTTAAATCTTTTCTAAAACGATCTTTAAAATCAGATTTACCACCTTTTTTACTCAATAATTTAATGTGATGAATCTCTACCCCTTTATCAATAGGTTTAAGCATATCATACATATTTAATGCTACTACACTTGCTCCATGCATTGCCTCAACCTCAACCCCAGTTTTATAAATGGTTTTAACGGTTAAGGTAACTGTAATTTCCAACCCATTTATTTCATATTCAATACCAGTATATTCAATTGGCATTGGATGGCAATCAGCTAAAATTAAAGGTGTGTTTTTCACCCCTAATAAACCTACTGCTCTACTCATAGCAAAAACATTTCCTTTAGGAACTGTTCCATTATTTATCGCATCAATAGTTTCTTGCTTACTTACCACAACAATTGCTTGTGCTGTTGCAATTCTAAGTGTACTCGATTTGTGTGTTATATCTACCATTTTTAATTTTTTATTAAGTCATATCAACCTCCTGCGAATGGTGGAAGCAACGCAATTTCATCATTATTAATTAACATTTCATCATGTTCAACTAGTGATTGATTTACTGCAAATTTATAATTCATTGAACTTAGTTTAGCTGTATTACTCTTTAAAACTACATCTAAATCTAATATTGTTTTACCTGAAAAATCTAACAATTCCTCACTCTTTCCAATAGCTTCAGCTATCATTCCAAAATATTTAAGCTTCAATATCATTTCTCGAATTTATATTATTGAATATTTTGTCATCAATAAGGTTAGCATTTATCGCTTTATAATTTAACTTTTCAATAGCCAATTTTAATTTTAGTTGATCATCTTCCAACTCACTTTTAAAAATCTCTGTGCATGATTTATCATATACTCCTATTAGCTGATGTGTTCTATTATCTTTCTTTGGAATTACTACATCAACACCCTCACAACTATCTATTAATAATTTTAAAATAGCTTCATTAACAAAAGGAACATCACAACTCAACACTAAATTTTTCTCAGTATTTGAATGTGTCAATCCAGTATATATCCCTGCTAAAGGACCTTTATTCTTTATCAAATCTCTATAAACAGTGTATCCAAACTGTTCATATTCTTGGTCATTTGCAATAATAATGAGATTATTAACCAATGGTTTTACAACATCAATTATATGCTGAATCATAGGTTTTCCTTCAAAAGACATTAGACCTTTATCCTCTCCCATTCTTGAGCTTTTTCCACCAGCTAATATAATTCCAGTTAAATCCATTATGCAAAAAATAATTTAATACAAGCTGTTGCTAAAACAAAAGCCAACATGTATCTTAATCCTTTATTGTTAAATTTCTTACTTCCAAAATAACCACCTAAAAACCCTCCAACAACAGCAATTCCAACCAAAATGAAAGCTTGTGGATCTATCTTAATACCACTACTTAATTGACCTCCCATTCCAGCTGCAGAATTAACCCAAATAAACAATGCAGAAACTGCTGCTGCCTCTTTCATTCTACCCCACTTCATCAAAAGGATTACAGGACTCAAAATAATTCCCCCTCCTATTCCTATTAAACCGGAAAAAAAACCAATCCCTCCCCCTACTGTTAATCCTTGCCATATTTTAACTTCTTTTATTTCTTTAGTTTCTTTTCCAAAAACATTCAACATTCTTAACACTGCAAAGATTAATAGTACCGATAAAATCTTTTTATACATTGAAGCATCTACGTCTATAGTTCCCCCCAAATAAGCTAAAGGAATTGATGCTATAGCAAATGTGATAAACAGTTTTTTATTAAAATGACCCATTCTAAAATAATGAATAAAAGAGATAGCAGCCACAAATAAATTCAGCAATAAAGCTGTTGGTTTCATTGTTTCTGGCACAAAACCAAATAAAGTCATCATTGCCAAATAACCACTTGCCCCACCATGCCCAACTGCCGAATACATAAATGATATAATCGGCAGAATCACTAAAAAGATCCAAATATTTTCAATGTCAAACAAATTCACAAATCTAACTTCAACATTTCTTTATCTAAATACGCCTGGCATTTTTTGTTCAACTTATCAAAAAGTTTGATTGCTTTTAAACCTTCTTCAGTCACTTGAGTTCCTCCTCCACCTTTACCTCCGGAAACTCTAACTACCAATGGAATTCTTGCTTCTTTATTCATTCCATCAATAATCTCCCAAGCTTTTTTATAGCTCATTTTCATGGCTTTTGCAGCAGAACTTATAGAGCCTGTTTCAATGATTTGTTTCATTAAAGCAACTCTTCCTTCAGCTAAGAAAGTTCCTTTCTTGCCCTCTATCCATATTCTGCTTTTTATTTTATAATTCATTGAAAATTTCGTTATGTAAACAAATATACAACGAAAGTAAGTTTGTTAATTGATTTCAATTATGATTTATATCAGAAATAACAAAATGGGAAGGCGAAAAGCATTAGTTTATTCAAACAAACTTGCCGTACGCAATTAATTTATTAAGATCTAAAATCTGAATTTTTTTACCTTCAAGATTAACAATCCCTTCTCTAACAAAATCAGACAATGTTCTTATAGTTTTTTCGGTAGTAGTACCAGCAATATCTCCAATTTCTCTTCTGGTTAAAGTCATACTCAATGTTTTTCCATCAAGTTCATATCCAAACCTCTTCTTTAAATTCAATAAAGTTTCAGCTATTCTTTCTCTAACTGGTTTTTGAGAAATATTAATAAGGTTTTGTTCTGATTTTTTTTAAATCATTAGATAATAACTTAATAATCTCTAATGAAAAATTACTGTTGTTATTTAGCACATCCGAAAATTTATCTTTTGGAATATGGCAGATATAACAATCTTCCATAGCTGTAGCAGTAGCTTTATACGACTCATTACTTAATGATGATCTATACCCTAAAAGCTCACCTTCTCCAGCAAAACGTACAATTTGCTCTTTTCCTTCATCCCCTAATTTAGAAATCTTAACCTTCCCTTTATAAATACAATACATTCCATGTGGATGATTTCCCTCATAAAAAATTACTTGTCCTTTCTTGAAGAAATTATTGTCTTTATTAACACTTAACTTGTCTAATTCTTCACTTGGTAAACAACAAAAAATGGTATTACCATTTCCACAATTAGAACAAGAAGGAATATCTACTGGTTGACGTTTCATGATTAAATTTTAAAGGTTATCGCCCCAAAAACTATCAATAAAATTATGCTTACTAAACATAACTAAATATGACAAACATCATATTTTCAATTCTAAGTAATAAGGTTAATTTTGTATGATAACTGTCATTACAATAACCTTTAAATTTTATCCTTGTTTTAGAATATGGCTTACAGTTTTAATAGCAGTCACAAAGTTATAACCGCATTAATTTTTATTGCTTGGGGTGTTTTCAATTTTGTTATTCGAGATGATAATAATTTTAAATACGATAATGGTCAAAAAAAACGAGTTGGGAGCACTAAGGGAAATAAAAATAATGGTACTTGGACCTGGTATTATGACGATGGAAAGAAGAACATGCAGGGCCCTTTTATTAATGGAAAGCGAGAAGGAACGTGGATTACATGGGACACCCAAGGTAATAAAATCATTGAATGCGAATATTCAAATGATAAACTAAATGGCCTGTATCTTCTATGGAACAAACAAAAAGAAATCACATATCAAGTGATTTATAAAAATGATAATCCTATTTAGGTAATTGAAATTCTGTACCCCAATTTTCTTTCGAATCTATTTTTTCTAATTTAATCTTCATGAAAGGATTATCATTTTCTTCAACTTTAGATCTATCAATCACAGTACTTTCTCCCTTTTGATTTTCAACATCTTCAAAAATAACATCACCTAATCTTGGTAAAAATGGATATTCAATAGTTAATTTCTCATCCTCAGTTATCACTAATTGAGTAGCAACTTCAAAAATAAATTCCTCGAATTTCTCAGCAATTATATCTTCTGTTACTTCATCCTTAGCTTGTGGGTCAAGATTTGATGCCCAATCGAAAAATCTAGCAATAGATTTCTCTTGTAAATCGTGTCTGATATACTCAGGAAAAGGAGTTCTAATATGGTCATTATCATTAAACCAAAATTTAAACGTTTCCTCTATTAACTCACTACTCTCTATTGATACTGGATTCAATTCTATCATCTTACTTTTTTTTATCAAAAATAGAAATCTATTTTCTCTGTGTAAATGATTTTTGTCAGTTATCCAATTTTTCGATTTAATATTTCAAATGTAACATCTATCTTTGGTTAAAATTATTTAATTTGAATTAAGGTGATAAAATCTGACGTTGAAAAAAATAGTTGTAAAGCATGCTTAACAACAGATTGTTTTATTAGTCAGTTTTGTAATAGTGAATACATCTCTTTAATAAGTGATTTGAAGGAAACTTCAATTTACAGAGAAAACCAATTCATCGCTCATGAAGGAAATGCTGTTTTAGGTTTATTTTTTATTCAAAAAGGTAAGGTCAAAGTTATTTCATCTGGTTTAGGAGGAAAAACACAAGTAGTTAGGTTAACAAAACAAGGAGACATTATTGGACATCGAGGTTATGGTGGAGAAAAATATCCAATAAGCGCAATTGCTATAGAAGAATCTACTATTTGTTTTATTGACAACGACACCATCTACAAAGCTTTTATGGATAACCCTGAATTAACCTATGAGTTAATGATGTACTATTCAAGAGAACTCAGAAAATCTGAATTTAAAATAAAAAGTCAAGCTCAGATGAATGTGCGAGAAAAAGTAGCTGATGCTTTATTGTGCTGCAATTCTCTTTATAATATCAATAACGATTACCCCTATTTAATTCAACTTACTCGACAAGATTTAGCTGATTTAGCTGGCATTAACACAGAACAATTATCTAGAATTTTATCTGAATTTAAAAAAGATGATATTATTTCTGTTTCAAAAAATGAAATCTGTATTAGAAATCAAGAATTATTGAATGAAATTATTTCTCCTTTCGGAATAGTTTAATCATACAACACCCACCCCTCTTACTTACTCCCATTATCTAAACATAGTTTTTTATGATTCATGTCATAAAATATTTTGTCAAATAACAACTTGCAGGATGACACTTATCAGAAAACCAGCTCTTAGTTTCTTATAATATTGTAGCATAAACATATTTAAAATAAAACTATAATAATATGGATGCAACAACAGATGATGGAAAATTTAGGTTATTTGATTTTTCCAAACAAGAAATAAGGGTTCTACACCTAACTTGGGTGGCATTTTTCTTAACGTTTTTCGTTTGGTTTAATTTCGCACCTTTAGCAAGTACAATTTTGGAGAGTTTATCTTTTCTTACTCCAAAACACATTAAAACTTTATTAATTTGTAATGTCGCATTAACCATTCCAGGAAGAGTTGTTATTGGTGCGATGGTGGATAAATTTGGCCCCCGGAAAGTATTTGGAATCTTAATGGTAGTAATGGCTGTGCCAGGGTTAATGTTTGCCTTTGGTGATACATTTACACAATTAGTAGTTTCTAGATTATTATTAAGTGTTATTGGTGCTGGTTTTGTAATTGGTATTAGAATGACAGGACAATGGTTTCCACCAAAACACATTGGTAGAGCCGAAGGATTTTATGCTGGCTGGGGGAATTTTGGTTCTGCTGCAGCCGCAGGTCTAATTCCTGTATTAGCTTTCACCATGTTTGGTGGTGAAGATGGTTGGAGATGGTCTTTAGCAACCAGTTCTATTCTTTGTGCCATCTATGGTGTTATCTATTTTATTTTCGCAAGAGATTTACCTAAAGAAGGTGCAACTAAAGATTATCATTTCGTAGCTGCTAAAAAAATGGGTGCAATGCCTGTTTCTAGTTATAAAGATTTAATTCAATATATTGTATGGTCTTTTCCTTTATATGGTGCTTTAGGAGTTTTAGCATGGAAATTAGGAGGATTAGATGTTGATGGAGCACCAATGCTTTCTGCTACAATTGTTAATGCAATTTATGTTGTACTTATTTTATGGTACTTCTATACTGTTTATGGTATAATTAAAGAAAACTTACCAGCACTGAAAAAAGGGGTCCCTAAAGAAGAGCAATATTCATGGAGTAGCGTTGCAGCATTAAACAGTACTTATTTTGCCAATTTTGGTGCAGAATTAGCTGTAGTTTCTATGTTACCTTGGTTTTTCTTAACTGTTTTTGAACCTCTAAAAAATGAGGCTGGAGAATCAATAATGACAGTTACACTTGCAGGTTTAGTTGCTGGTTCTTTTGCTTTTATCAATCTAATTGCTCGTCCATTAGGTGGTTACCTTTCTGATAAAATGACCAACAGAAAAAAAACCATGTTAATATATATGGTAGGTATTACTATCGGATTCTTCTTAATGGGATTGATACCAAAATACGGTGAAGTAGTGGATGGAGTACAAACACTATTACCTCAATTTGATGGTATTTGGTGGTTAGTTGTTGCTGTAGTAATTACAATGTTCTGTTCTATGTTTGTACAAGGTGCTGAAGGTGCAACATTTGCATTTGTACCGCTCATCAATCATAAAATACAAGGAAAAATTGCAGGTATGGCTGGAGCTTATGGGAATGTTGGTGCAGTAGTCTACTTAACAATATATTCTTTTGTTGATGCTAAAACATTCTTTTTTATAGTTGCAGCTGGAGCCGCGATAAGTTTCTTTTTCTGCTGGTACATGCTTGAAGAACCAGAAGACTCATTTGGTGAGGAATAAATTGATCTGATTAATATCATATTAAATACTTCACTGTAGAATTATATTTGATTACAAATAATAAAACGATAACTAACTTAAAATAATAAATATGTCACAAACTAATATAAAAGACTGGAACGTAGAAGACGAAGGGTTTTGGTCGTCTGTAGGCAAAAAAATTGCAGCAAAAAACCTTTGGTGCTCTATCCCTGCACTACTTCTGTCGTTCTCTGTATGGATAATGTGGGGGGTGCTTGTCAAGTACATGAAAGAATTTGGATTTAATTTTGGAATGACTGAAGGCCTTGTTGCAGGAACACAAGAGTATATCTCTGCATTGGGGGAAGTGAATAATCTTTATTATACCTTACCCGCAATAGCTGGATTAGCAGGAGCCACATTAAGGCTTCCTAACTCATTCCTTATTTCACTTGGAGGGGGTAGAAATGTGATTTTTGTTACCACAGCACTATTGCTTATACCTGCAATTGGAACAGGAATGGCATTGAGTGATGTAAATACTCCTTATCTGTTTTTTGCTATCATGGCTCTTTTATCTGGTTTTGGTGGTGGAAACTTCTCCTCTTCTATGAGTAACATTAGCTTTTTCTTTCCAAAAAAAATGCAAGGATACGCATTAGGAATGAATGCAGGGTTGGGTAATCTAGGTGTTGCAGTAATGCAAAAAACAATTCCTTTTGTAGTTACTTTCTCTTTATTTGGTGGTACTGCAGGTGCAATAGCAACCGCAAAAGGAGCACCTTTTGAAGGGTTTCAAAATGCTGCTTGGATTTGGGTCCCTATGATAGCTTTAGCAACATTAGCCGCATTTTTTGGAATGAATAATGTTTCTACCGGAACACCTAGTTTACCAAGTACTGCTAAAGGGGTTTCAAAAACATTATACATGATTCTTTTAGGGTTAATTTCAGCTAGTATTGGTGCATTCATGTTAATTGGTATTCCTTGGGCAGACTTCGGAATGAAAAACTCATCTATGTGGGTAGTACTTCCTATAGTTATTATAATAGCCGTATTACTTATGAAACATGCTACCCCGAGTGACATTAAAGGGAATCTCAAAAAGCAATTTTCAATATTAGGGGATAAGCATAATTGGATTATGACTATTATCTACACCATGACCTTTGGCTCATTTATAGGTTTCTCTATGGTTTTTCCGAAATTAGCACAAGATATATTTGTTTATTCTAATCCGTTAGATCCTGAGTGGGTAAATCCAAATGCACCAAACATTATGTTATGGGCATTTTTAGGACCAATGTTTGGCGCACTAGTTAGACCTATTGGAGGAATCCTTTCTGACAAAGTAAATAGTGGGGCAAAAATAACTATGATTAGTACTATTTTTCAAATCATAGCAGCTTTAGGTGTTGCATATTTTGTTATTCAAGCAAGAGGCTCTGAAACTCCTGAAGAATATTGGTGGCCATTCTTTGGTGCATTTATGGTATTGTTCCTAACAACAGGTATTGGTAATGGTTCTACGTTCAGAAGTATTCCGTACATCTTTAGTAAAGAAAAAGCTGGCCCAGTTTTAGGTTGGACGGCTGCCATTGCAGCATATGGTGCTTTTATTATTCCTAAAGTATTTGGACAACAAGTAAAAGCTGGAACACCAGAATATGCCCTTTATGGGTTTGCTGCTTATTACGTAATCTGTTTATTATTGAACTGGTGGTACTATCAAGGTCCAAAACGTGAGTTTGATAATCCATAGAGAGAGTTAAATGTAAATTGATAATTTTAAAAACAAGTCATTGATTTACAAGTTAGGTGAAGAAAAGGGTTATGATATTCATAACCCTTTTTTAGAGATAAAAAGTAACTTTATATCTTAGTTAATTAAATGGAGTTAAAATCCGCATACGAAAAAAAGCTATTGGCCTTTACCGGTCAGGTTGGAGATTTAGCCCATAATGAAATAAAAACGGTTAATTTAAATTGTTCTTTGGCTCAGGCTTCTCGTTTACTCATTAATCCGACAATTAATTATCTAGTTGTTTTAAGAAAAAACATACCTGTTGGAATTGTAACCCAACAACATTTTCCTACTTCTAAGACAAATAATAATGAATTTTATAATGACAGTGATTATGAATTTGTATCTAAAATTATGGATACACGCCTTATTTCTGTACAAAAAAATAAACCTGTATTTGATACTTTGATTTTTATGCTCAAGCATAATATCAACTCTTTATTAGTCATGGATGGTAAAAAGTCAATAGGCGTTATTTCACAACAAGACTGGCTTTCTGTACAGATAAACTACCCTACTCAAATCATTAAAAAAATTAGAGAATCAGATAGTATTAAGAAAATTTCGGCCCTTAGGGTAGACAGTAAAAAAGTAATTTGGGATACTTTTATTAAAGAAGAAAATGCAGTTTCATTAACTAATATTATAACCGTTGTTAATGATGCTATTGGTAAAAGAATACAACAGATTGCCATAGCAGAAATGGAAATGCAAGGAAAAGGAACTCCTCCTGTAAAATTTGCATGGATAGGAATGGGAAGTGAAGGAAGAAAAGCACAAACCATTAGATCTGACCAAGACAATGGAATTATATTTGAAAATGTACCCGAAAATGAATATGAGAACGTTAAAAACTGGTTCTTAGAATTTGCTGAAATTGTTGTTAATGGATTGCATGAATGCGGTTTTCCATTATGCACAGGTAATATTATGGCAACCAACCCCGAACTATGCAATTCTATTGATATATGGAAAGAGCAATTTGAATTTATTATTACAAAAGCAACTACTCAACAATTATTAGAAGCATCCATTTACTTTGATTTTAGGTGCATTTATGGAAAAGAAGAATTAGCAAATGAATTATGGGAATTCTTATTTGAAAGTATGAAAATTCACAACTTTTTTATGCGCCATTTCTCAGAAAACTTGTTAGAAGCTAGCCGTCCACCTGTTAGAAAATGGAGATGGAGATTCCCTAGTTTTTTTAAAATCGCTCCTCCGCCATTTGATATTAAAAGAGAAGGTACCGCTCCTTTAGATGCTGCAATAAGATTATTAGCACTCCACAATGAAATTAAAGAGACAAACACTTTAAAAAGATTACAAGCAATTTTAGAAAAAGGAAATATGCATAAATCATTAGCCGACAGTGTACATGTTGCTTTCGATTTTATCTTAAAATTGAGATTTAAATTAGAGTTCACAATGGACACCGAAATAAAATCATTTAACCATACTGTTGACCCAAAAGATTTAAGTCAGATAGAACTCAGAAAATTAAAAGACACTTTAAAAACCATTTATGAGGTTCAAGATTATGCTTTTAAAGAAGTTACTGGACTAAGTATACCTTGGTCAATGAAATAATATTAGAGTTATGAAAATGAATACAAGACAAAAACACTGGTTCTTTTTTATGGTTACTGCCATTGGAGCAATAGCAGTAGTAAATCTTGCCATATTAATAATGTGGACAGACATGAATGAAGAGGAAAGAGAGTTTGGAAGACAAATGTTTGGAAGAGTGGTTACTTATGGCTCTCTTGCCATGGTTATCGTTTTCTTTTTTAGCTCACAATTTATTCTTTACATATTTAGAAATTACATCTCCCCTATTGAAACACTTGCTGAAGAAACAAGACTAATTTCTGTTGCCAACGCCAAATATAGAATTAAACCTGTAGGTGCATTAGAAACTCACAACTTAACAAGCGTAATTAATGATTTGGCAGATGCATATATTTCTTTAAAATCTGATGTGAAAAATATAGTTACAGAATCTAAAGAAGGCTTCGAAGAAGAAAAATTAAGGCTTGAAGCTTTGATGAATATTATTTCTGAAGGAGTAATAATATGTAATCATGATGGTAGAATTATGATGGCTAATCATCAAGCTTATGAGATTCTCAACGCTGTAGAACACAATGAAGTTGGCCGTTTTTCTAGATTAGGATTAGGAAGGTCATTATTTGGCGTTTTTAATAGAACACCTATTGTTTATGCGCTAGAAGAGTTGCACAGCAACTTAAAAAAAGAAGGTAGAGCCAATATTTATCACTTTATTACTACTCGTTATAAAGTACAATATTTAAATGTTAAGATTTCATCAATTTTAAAAAACAAAGACACTAATTCAGTTTCTGGTTATGTAATTACATTTAACGACATTACAAACGATATTCAAGAAAACAAACTTGAACCTTATAAAAATCAACACATTATTTTAGATGAAATTGCTTCTATTGTGAATATGAGAACCAAAAATCAATTTAATTTTATTACAGAAAGTGGTATTTGGGTAAACATTAATCACCAATTTATCATTGACTTTTTAATAGAACTTTCTACATATTTAAAAAAGTTAAATGTTAAAACTATAAGCATTGGTTTATCCTCAAATAATAAGTTGCAAATTAATTGGAAAGGGAATGAAGCTAATTTCAAATCGAACAATGAGAAATTTAACAACTTAATTTTACACCAAAACACTATTGCTAATCATTCTAAAATTAAATTAGATGTTTCGATTTATAAACAAGAAAGTGAATTAAGCATTAAAGATCCAAAAGAATCTAGACCTGTGTTTTACAATTCTGATTTGTTTGACCATTCTGCACAAAGTACAGATATGGATGATGTTTTACTTAGAGACTTAACATTTGTAGTATTTGATACAGAAACGACAGGATTAGATCCTTCGGGTGGTGATGAGATTATTTCTATTGCTGGTGTCCGAGTATTTGAAGGGAAAATTAATAATGAAGAAATGTTCGATGAGTTAGTTAATCCTCAAAGAAATATCCCATTAATTTCATTAGAAATTCATGAGATTTACCCAGAGATGCTAACCGACAAACCAACCATTGATAAGATTTTACCCATGTTTCATGAATTTGCAGATAATGCTATTCTTGTTGCCCATAACGCGGCTTTTGATATGCGGTTTTTTCAATTAAAAGAAGCTCAAACTGGCATTAAATTCGAGAACCCTGTATTAGATACTTTACTGTTATCAGAAGTCTGTAACCCAAAACAAGAGCTACATAATTTAGAAGATATTGCCGAAAAATGTGGAGTAGAGATTATTGGAAGACATACTGCTTTAGGCGATTCATTAGTAACAGCAGAAGTATTTCTTAAATTGATACCAATATTGGAAGCTAATGGGATTAAAACCTTAGGTGAAGCACGAAAAGCTTCACAAAAAACAGCGCTTTCAAAAATTAAGTTTTAGGAAACAAGTAGGTTTAATTCCCCCATATTAATAACCAAATCATCACCTTTAATCTTAAGGAGTTTCTTTTTTTGAAATTCTGTAATTAGCTTTTTAATGTATTGTGTTGAAGTTCCTGCAAGCTCAGATAATTCTCTAATAGAGTAATGAATTTTAGCAGTAGCTTTATTAAGGTCTTTTTTATCTATTAAAAATAAAATGGCATTCAATACCCTCACTTTTATACTTTGAAACTTTATATTACTTATTCTTTTTCTTGTAGAGCCTATTCTATTACACAATATCTGAATGATTTCTTGTTTAAATAAATGGTTCTTATCTAATATTTTTTTAAAATCTTTGGTTGGAATAAGAATAGCATTTACACCACCAGAAAAAGCAGAAGTACTAAATGAATAGTTTTCAGAATTATTAAAAAATGAACTCAGTCCAATAAATTCCTTTGGATTAGCAAACCAAACAGTCATATCATTTTTTGCTTTGCGAGTTACTTTTATTTTCCCTTCCTTAATAAAATAGATTCCTTTTATTTTGTCTCCTTCCCGAAAAATAACTTCGTTGGCGCTATAACTATTGTAAGACTTAAATTTATCTTCTAATAATTGCTCTATGTTAACCAATGTTTCCAATAACTAAAGTTAGCACTATTGTACTCTTAAATACAATGAGTTAAATCATACAATTTATTGAAAAAAGAGAATAAAAAAAATTATCCTCCAATGGTAGTCATACTCCTATTTTTAAGGAATATCTCTTCACTTTCAGCATCATTAAAAGAGGTAATCCCTGCTCTTTCTTTTTTCTTATGTCGAATAGAACTTAGCATTAAAGGAACAATATCGTCTCCGTTTCTCAAAGAACTTAACAAGTCGGTTTCATCGTTTGAGAACAAACAATTTTTAATTTTCCCATCAGCTGTAAGGCGTATTCTGTTACACGTTTTACAAAATGGGTTAGTGATTGTACTGATTATCCCAAAACTTCCTTTATACCCTTTTATATGGAAATTTACAGCTGTATCATTAGGCTTAGGTGTTATACTAACCACTTTTTCTTCAGTGTAAAAATCGTTTACCTTATCCATCATTTGTTGCTGAGATATTTTTTTATCCCAACTCCACTTGTTGCCTCCAAAAGGCATAAACTCAATAAATCTCACGGTTATGGCTTTATCTTTTGTCCATTCAATAAAATCAATAATCTCATCATCATTAACACCTTTCATCATAACAGCATTAACCTTAACCTTAAAGCCATTATCAATCAATAAGTTGATATTTGATAATATTCTATCTCCATATTTCCTCCTGGATATATCGTCAATTTTACTCGTTTTTAAAGAATCTAAACTTACGTTTACAGCTTTAATTCCTGCT
>JAESUI010000343.1 GCA_016763135.1 Flavobacteriales bacterium | reverse complement strand
TTATTAATGGCTTACGTACATGTTGCTCACGATTGTATTATTGGTAACAACTGCATATTAGCTAACTGTGTAAACCTTGCAGGGCATGTTGTATTAGGAGATTTTGTAATTATTGAAGGTGTTGTTGGAGTTCAACAATTTGTTGAAATAGGTAATCATTCATTTATTGCTGCAGGTTCTAATGTTAGAAAAAATGTTCCACCATATATTAAAGCGGCAAGAATTCCTTTAACTTTTGCAGGTGTTAATTCTGTAGGGTTAAGAAGACGAGGATTTTCTACCGAAGTAGTAATTCAAATTGAAGACATTTATCGTAACATTTATACTAGAGGATTAAATGTTTCTAATGCTGTTAAAGTAATAGAACAAGAAGCTCCTAAGTCAAACGAGAAAGAAATTATATTGAAATTTATTGAAGATTCCACAAAAGGAATAATTAGAGGACCTTTAAACTAAAAAAAAATGGTAGGCACATCAGATATAAAAAAGGGATTATGTATAAGGTACAATCATGGAATTTACACCATTATTGATTTTCAACATGTAAAACCTGGTAAAGGTCCAGCCTTTATTAGAACAACATTAAAAAATGTAGAGACAGGAAAAGTAATTGACAACACCTTTACTTCTGGTCATAAATTAGATGACGTAAGGGTTGAAAGAAGAACTTACCAATTTTTATATAAAGATGATACTGCATATCATTTTATGAATAACGAAGATTTTGAGCAAACTTTTATTGATGAAAAAATAATTAATGCTCCCCAATTTTTGAAAGAAGGAAATAATGCTGAAATTGTTTTTAACGCAGATGATGAAACTCCTTTAATTTGTGAGTTACCTGCTTCAATTGTATTAGAAGTGACATATACAGAGCCAGGCGAGAAAGGAAATACGGCAACAAATGCTTTTAAACCAGCAACGGTTGAAACTGGAGCTGAAGTAAAAGTCCCATTATTCATTAATGAAGGTGATCATATAAAAATTAGTACAACTTCAGGAGATTATTCTGAAAGAGTAAAAGTTTAAACAACCTAATATATTATTGAGCCGTCTTATTTATAAGGCGGCTTTTTTTATGGCAAAATAGTAAACAAATAATTAGTGCCTAATAAAAATCCTTATACCTTAGAGCAAGATTTTAAATTAAATGAGTCCACAATCAAAAAATATAAAAAAAAGATTACAGCTTGGTAAACTTAAATTAGACACGCTACTTGAAGTTACCAAAGGGATCAATAATAATTTATCAAAAAACGATTTACTAAATTTATATAAAACTGTTTTACTCGATGAATTAAAAATAGGAAAACTCCTACTTTTTAGTTTTAATAAAAAAGAATGGACTAAAGAACTATGTTTAGGGACTAACTGTAATGAGATTAATGTTGAAAAAGACCTTTTAGAAATTACAGAAATTGAAGTACTATCTAATGATGCCAACAAAAAACTCAAACCATTTGATGTAATTGTTCCAGTATTTCATAAATCAGAGCCTTTAGCATACTTACTCTTAGGAGATTTTGATGGTGAGAAGATTGAAGTTAGCCCTATCATAAAACACCTAACTTTTATTCAAACCTTAACCAACATTATTATTGTTGCGGTTGAAAACAAAAGACTTTACAAAGAGAATCTTGAGCAAATTGCCATAAAAAAAGAAATGGAACTGGCATCAGAAATGCAAACAATGCTTTTCCCTAAAAATCTTCCAAACAATGATGAAATTGAAGTTTCCGCAAATTACAATCCACATCAATTAGTTGGAGGAGATTACTATGATTTCATCGTACTTAATAGAGATGAAGTTGCATTTTGTATTGCTGATGTTTCTGGAAAAGGTGTCCCTGCGGCATTGTTAATGTCAAATTTTCAAGCAAGCTTAAGAGCTTTAATAAAAAGAACATCTTCTTTATCTGAATTAGTTATTGAGTTAAATAAAAACATTTTAGCGAATGCAAACAGGGAGAAATTTATTACTGCATTTATAGGGAAATATAATTTGCAAACACGTAACCTCCAATTTATTAATGCAGGCCATAATCCACCTCTATTACTTGTGGGACATAGGTTTAAACAACTATTTGATGGATGTACTGTTCTTGGTGTATTCGATAACTTACCATCTGTAACGGAAAAAAACATAACTATTCCGAAAGATGCAATTTTAACTTGTTATACTGATGGTGTTGTGGAGCAAACCAATTCTAAAAATGAAGAATTCGGAATGGAAAATTTAGAACTCGCTATTCTCCAAAATAAAGACAATTCAACTGAAAAAATTGTTGATGCTATCATTAATAAGCTAGATGATTATAAAAAAGAAGTAGAATATAAAGACGATATTGCCTTACTGTGCCTTAGACTCAAGTGATTCATTACTGTGATAAATATCTATTGCAACTATTAACGCAATAAATCCCCAAAATGGAACTGATGCTTTATCTGTATCCAAATAATTATTCATCAAACCATGAACAACATAAGTTAGCAATCCTAACAGAGTTGCTAAAACAACGTTCTTGAGTTCTCCTTTTGGAAGTCTATGATACAACAAAGAGCCTCTATAATAAACAAGTATTATTATTAAAATAATACTTAAAGAACCTAATACTCCTGATTCAGCTAGAGGACCAATGTATTCACTGTGTGCATTACCATTTTCACCAGCATTAGTACTTATTATTGTTGCTTCATTTGATAATTGAAAAGGTGCATATTGAAAAACGTAAGTCCCTGGTCCCCAGCCAAAAACTGGTCTTTCTTTAAACATTCTCCAAGCTGAGCTCCACCTATTTAAACGCTCAAGATTTGAAGCATCTGTAGATACATTAGAGATTGACTCAACATGTTCTGATAAACTATCTGAAGAGTCTTGATTATTTCTTTCTAGCTCCATCATGATAGTATTCCAACTAAGAGCCAACATTATTAATCCAAGTACTCCAAAAGAAAATAAAACTTTGAATTTAATTCTATACTTATAAGTTAAAAACAAGATAAACGCTGCAATTAAGCTTACCCATGCTGCTC
>JAESUI010000342.1 GCA_016763135.1 Flavobacteriales bacterium | reverse complement strand
ATTAAATTCAAATTTTTATTCCATAATGGCAATAAGGAACGAATTTTAGAAAATTATCAGTTAGCTGTAGACTTATTTTTAAGATGTACCGAAATAGCACCAAATGAGGCTGCTCCACATTATGAATTAGCGCGTATTCTTAGCTCTTCTTTTAAAGAAAATAAATTTGCTTTGGAACATGCTGGGAAAGCAGTAAAACTAGACCCAAATAATTACTGGTATCGTATTTTATATGCTCGTACGCTTCAACAGAACGGAGACTCAGAAGAGGCAATAAAGCAATACAAAACACTTATTGAAACAAATGGAGGAAATGTTGATTTATACTTTGATTTAGCAGGGCTTCAGCTCTTTTCAGGTAAATACAAAAAATCAATAGAAACCTTTAATTTAATAGAAGAACACATTGGAATTAATGAGGAGATTTCTTTACAGAAAGAAAAAATTTACATTAAACTTGGCAACATTGATAAGGCTGCAAATGAAATTCAACAATTAATTAATGAATATCCCGATGATTTAAAATATCAAGTGTTCTTAGCAGATTTATATTTAACCAATAACTTAACAGAAAAAGCCCTTAAGGTATATAAAGAAATTTTAGAAAAAGACCCTCAAAACCCATACGCTAATTTATCATTATACGATTACTACATAAGCAAAGGGGAAAACGAAAAAGCATCTGAGGCTATCAAAAAAGCATTCGCAAGTACTGATTTAGATATTGATACTAAAGTGAAAATTTTATTATCTTATTATTCTACAACAGACAGGAAGTTGAAAAAAGAGGCGCTAGATTTGAATAAAATTTTAATTAAAACCCACCCTAAAGAGGCGAAAGCTTATACTATTTATGCAGATTTTTTATATCAAGAAAAAAAATTGGAAGGAGCAAAAAAAAACTACTTAAAAGCCTTAGAGTTTGATAATTCGAAGCTTCCAATATGGACCCAATTAGTTTTTATAGAGTCTGAATTGCAAGACAATGAATCTCTATTACGAGACAGTAAAGCTGCAATAGATTTATTCCCCAATCAACCATTGTTTTATTTCTTTTATGGAGCCACCAACCTACAAAAAAAAGAATTTAAAGAAGCTGTTGAGTATTTAGAAATTGGAAAAGATTATGTAATAGAAAACCCTGCATTATTGGCCCAATTTTATGCAAATTTAGGTGATGGTTATAATGGTTTAAAAGATTATGAAAAATCGGATAAAGCTTATGAAGCGACCCTAAAAATTGAGCCAAAAAACATTTATGTACTAAATAATTACAGCTATTACTTATCATTAAGAGAAGATAAATTAGATCGAGCAGAAGAGCTTTCTGCATTGTGTAATGAAATTGAACCAGATCAAGCAAATTATCAAGATACTTACGCTTGGATACTATATAAACAAGGAAAATTTGTTCAGGCAAAAGAATGGTTAGAAAAGGCGTTAACAAACGGAGGAAAGTCTAATGCTGTTATTTTAGAACACTTAGGAGATACTTATTCTCAACTTCACAATATAATAAAAGCATTAGAATATTGGAATAAAGCTAAAGAGTTTAGTAACGGAGAAACTAGTGAACTGTTAGATAAAAAAATAGCTGACAAAAAGCTGTATGAGTAAATTTAAGGTAGGATATTGGTTAACTATTTTTGTAATAGGTGTTTTTCTTTTTTCATGTAAAGTACAAGAGAAAGACAATGTTAAGATTAAAATAAAGTCCCGTTCATCTAAATTTTTAGTAAAAAAACTCAAACAAAATGAATTTGAGTTTAATACTATTTCTGCAAAAGCAGCTATAAGTATTGATGATGGAAAGAAAAAAACATCTTTTAAAACACACCTCAGAATAAGAAAGGATAGTGCAATCTGGATGTCTATCACCCCTCTATTAGGAATTGAAATGGCTCGTGTTTTAATTACAAAAGACAGCGTTAAATTTTTAAACAGAGCTGATAAAGAATACTTTATTGGTGATTTTGGTTATTTAAACAAGCTATTTGGGACTGATATAGATTATCAAATGTTAGAAGCCTTATTAATAGGTAACAGCTTAGATTTTGAGGAAAATGAGAAAGTACATTCAAGAGTTGATAGAAAAAAAACCCTATACTTTTTAAGTACTGAGAAAAAAAGGAAAGTTAAAAAAGAGCTAGAAAAGGATAAAGAAAAAATAAGAAAAGAAGCTCAAGTCCTTTGGTTAGACCCAATAACCTTTAAAATTAAAGAACTATTAATCTCTTCACCAGAAACAGGGCGATCTTTAATGGGCTCATATTCTGATTACAGAGAAATTGAAACACAATTAATTCCATATGATTTACGTTTTAACTTAAAATCGAAAACATCAAGCGCCATTGAGGTTAAGTATAGTAAGTTTTCTATTGGTAAATCATTAACTTTCCCTTTTAAAATTTCATCTAAGTATGTACAGATTAAAAAATAATATTATTTCTCTGATCAGCTTTGTGTTGCTAATTTTATTAGTCCAATCTTCTTTTGCTCAAACAAAAAAAGAACTTGAACAAAAAAAGAAAAAACTTCAAAGGGAAATTAGGCTTACTAATAAGCTACTTAAAGAAACCCGAAAAGATAAAGATTTATCTGTAGATGAACTCCTAAAGTTAAAGAGTAAAATAAACTCTCGTTCTGATTTGATTGCTGCTATGAATTCGGAAATGAAGTTGATTAATAAGGAAATCAGCAACAGCAAACAAGGTGTTTCTGATTTAGAAAATGAGTTAACACATTTAAAATCTGAATATGCTAAAATTATCTATTATGCTTTTAAACATAGGAGCTCTTATGATAAAATGATGTTTGTATTTGCTTCAAAAGATGTGAACCAAGCTTATAAGCGACTAAAATATATTCAGCAATACGCAGAGTATAGAAAAGGACAAGCTGCTGAAATTGTTAGTACACAAGAGACTCTTAAAGTAAAGATTAGCACATTGAAACAAAGTAATCAAGAAAAAACAGTGTTGGTTTCTTTAGAAAAACAAGAAAAACAAAACTTAGCCATAGAAAAAGCCGAACAAGAAAACATTGTAAAAAAGCTTCAAGGTAAAGAACAGGAGTTAAAAGATAAACTGAGGAAAAAAGAAGCTGCAAGACGTAAACTCCAAAAAGCAATACAGCGAATTATTGAAGCAGAAATTAGAAAAGCTCGTGAGGCTGCAAAAAAATCAGGAAACACATCAAAAGGATTTCCTATGACCCCTGAAGCTTTAAAACTTTCTAATTCATTTGCTTCTAATAAAGGGAAATTACCATGGCCAGTTAAACAAGGGGTAATTACAGCTCAATTTGGAAAACACCCTCACCCAGTTTTAGCAGGTATTATCATAAATAACAATGGAATTGACATCAGTACCACTAAAGGAGCAATGGCAAGAGCAGTGTTTAATGGTGTGGTAAGTTCAGTTGCTATTATTCCTGGTGAAGGAAAAGTAGTTATGATTAGACATGGAGAATACTTAACTGTTTATTCCTACATGAGTGAAGTTTTTGTGAAAAAAGGAGATAAAATATCCATTAAACAAGATTTAGGCATTTTAGTAAATGAAGCTGGAAAAGCAAAAACTCAGGTTCATATAGAAATATGGAAAGGGATGACTAAATTAAATCCTAAGTATTGGATTTATAGAAAATAGTACCCTATGAAATTCACAACCCCTACCGCTATTCCTAAAAGTGATTTTACCATCTCTCACGAGCAATCAATTTTATTAATAGGTTCCTGTTTCGCTCAAAATATTGGGGAAAAACTAATTGATAATAAATTCAATGTTAACATTAATCCATTTGGTATTATTTACAATCCAATTTCTGTAATAAATGAAATAAACCGCATTATAAATAATCAACTTTATACTGAAAAGGAGCTAATTCAATTCAATGAAAAATGGATTAGTTTTCATCATCATGGAAGTTTTTCTTCTACTAATAAAGTAACGTGTTTAGAACAAATTAATACATCTCTAAATGAAGCTCATGACCAATTAAAACAGTCTAAAACTGTTTTTATCACAGTCGGTTCTGCTTGGGTTTATGAATACCCCGATGTAGGAATTGTTGCCAACTGTCATAAAATTCCTAACAAGCAATTTGCCAAAAGGTTATTATCAGTAAAAGAAATTTTAAGTGCCTTTGATAACGTAAAAGAAAGCCTTAAGAATATCAATATTGTTTTTACTGTTAGCCCAGTTAGGCATATTAAAGATGGATTACACGAAAATAATTTGAGTAAGTCTATATTACATTTGGCAATAAATAACTTGGTGGAGCAAAACGATAATTACCATTATTTCCCAGCTTATGAAATCGTTATTGATGAACTAAGAGATTATCGTTTTTATAAAGATGATTTGGTTCATCCCACTGATTTAGCGATAAATTACATTTGGAATAAGTTTAGCGAATGTTACTTTTCTAGCACTACACAACAGTTAAATAGTGAAATTAAGCAACTAAAAGCAGCCATTAATCACAGGCCTTTTAATTTTGAAAGTGAAGAGCATCAACAATTTATTTCTAAACAAATTGAAATAATGGATCAGCTTTCTAAGCAATATTCTTTTTTAAATTTTATGCAAGAAAAAAAATCTTTACTCCACTCATAAAAAACCCTAGCCTGAAAAAATCAAACTAGGGTTATTATAATTTCAATTATTTGTACTAGATTATTCTTGTAATACTAGCTTTTTAGTAATCACTTGATCTCCAATAGTCAAGTTTATAAAATACATCCCTTTTGGTAGTTGAGTACCATCAAAAGTAATTTCTTGCATTCCTGCTAACATTGTTTCGTCTCCTGTTGTATAAACTAAACTCCCTAAACTATTATATACTTTCATATCTACAATAGCCTCTTTATTTAAGTTAAAAGAAATAGTTGAATAAGAGTTAGTAGGGTTAGGGAACATAGAAATAGTTTGTTCATTAACTAATTCGTTTATTCCAGTAGCTTGAGTTCCTGTAGATGCTTGTCCCCCATTTGCAACAACACTTATTCCGTTATAAACTTCTTTATTAGAGCTATTACTTTCTATAACATATGCTAAAACATGAGCTTTAGACACATCAATAGGATCAATCACATTACTTAAATCAAAAACGTATTGAGTAGAGTATAAACTTCCTTGGGTAGTAGATCCAGTAATGGCATCCCCCCATTGTCCAACACTAACATTTTCTCTAAACGTATGCTTGTATACATAAGGGTTAGCAGGTGAAGCAGAACTCCCTGATTGATAATCAGATGTTAAATCATCTTCTGTGATTAATACGTACAAACTATTCCCAACCGTTATGTTAGATAAATAATATACCTCAACATCAATTGTCAATTCTTGGGTAGATGCATTATAAGTAGATTCTATACCTACATTAAGTTCAGCAGGTTCAGATAGTACAGTATTCGCATGAGCTGTCCACGCAGAACTACTCTGTAATAAATTTCCATTAGTCAATACTTTCCTGTTAAAAAATGCAGAAGGCATAAATCTAGACCCATTTCCTGGAGAACAATAAGAAGCACTATAAAAAGCATCAGCAAATGATCTTCTAAAATCCGTACCTTGAGTTCCTGATGGATTTGTATAACTAGAATTTGTAGGGTTATAGCCCGTTACGTGTACTACACCTGGGTTAGCTGCTACAATATTTGTTAAAGTGGTATGCCCACCAGGACAAGCAGTACATTTAATGCCGGTAAACTCCTCTAAAACAAGGTGTTTATTTCCTGGCCCTGTGTTAACAATTGTTTGAGCATTCATAGAGAACGACATTAATACTCCTATAAGCAATAAGTAAATTTGTTTCATAAGTTTATAAATTTTGGTTACAGCTATAAAAATAGCTAAACATTCCTGTTTAAAAAGTATTATTCTTATTTATTATAGAAATCCTAACCGTTAAAAATTTCAAGAAAAATGTGTCATAAGGTAAATAACTTGGTTCAGAATTTTTAGACTTCACAAAAGGTTTTCAAGACTTAAGGATTTCAAAATAGGCAGACTAAAAGAACATTTTTCCACTCCAACCAACCCTTTTATTAAATCAAATTCACTTTGTTTTTGAGTATAAAATCTACCTTTTTGGCAATGATATT
>JAESUI010000341.1 GCA_016763135.1 Flavobacteriales bacterium | reverse complement strand
TAACATATATATCCCTTTCTATATAATATTTTTTACCCCTCTCCATAAAGCTAGCAAGAGGATTTATGTCCTGCTCTTGCCCAGTTGCCAAAATAGTTAAAGACCCACCATTCTCCACATTACGTGCAGCTCCAAAGAATCTTTTTGGCTTATGCAACGCGTTGGCATCCACCCCACCAGATAAAATCTTTCCAGAAGATGGAACAACAGTATTATAAGCACGAGCCAGACGAGTAATTGAATCCAACAAGATAACAACATCATGTCCACATTCAACCATTCTTTTTCCCTTTTCTAAAACAAGGTTGGCCAATTTTACGTGTTTTTCAGCAGGCTCATCAAAAGTAGACGCAACAACTTCAGCATTTACGCTACGAGCCATATCTGTAACCTCTTCAGGTCTTTCATCAATTAATAAAATCAATAAATAAACTTCTGGGTGGTTTTCTGCGATAGCATTTGCAAGATCTTTTAATAACGTTGTTTTTCCTGTTTTAGGTTGTGCTACAATCATTCCCCTTTGTCCTTTTCCTATAGGAGTAAACAAATCAATTATTCTGTTAGATACAGTTGGGTTTTTATCGCTAACTAAATTTAATTTTTGATTAGGAAAAACAGGTGTTAAGTATTTAAAAGGAACTCTGTCTCTTACAACATCTGGAGTTCTATTGTTAATAGATACTACTTTAATAAGTGGAAAATATTTCTCGCCAACTTTTGGTGGTCTAACACTTCCTCTTACGGTATCACCTGTTTTTAATCCAAATAATTTTATTTGAGATTGAGATACATAAATATCATCAGGAGAATTTAAATAGTTGTAATCCGAAGAACGTAAAAATCCGTATCCATCAGGCATTGTTTCTAAAACACCTTCACTAACTATAATTCCATCAAAATCATACCCATGATCATCAGCTTTATTTCTGTGGCTGTGGTTAGGTTTGTTTTGGTTTCCATTACCATTCCCGCTGTCTCTTTTCTCACGATTATCAGGTCTATTGTCTTCTCTTTTAGGAGCAGGACTAGCTTGTTTTTGCTGAGGCCTTGGAGTTTCTTGTTTATTTTCAGGAGCTTTTTGAACTTCTGGTTTACTTTCAGGCGCCTTTTGAACTGCTGGTTTACTCTCAGGAGTATTAGTAGTTACTGGGCTAGGGTTATTTGTGTTTTGATCTGGATTTTTAGCTTGGTTTGGATTCGGTGCATCGTTAAATAAACTTGGTTTATCTGATGGTATTCTTTTTCTTTTCGGTTTAGAAGTAGCTCCAGTTGAAGATCCCGCAGGAACTCTTTTTTTCTCAGCTGGGGCTTCTTTCTTAGGTGGGTTTATCGCTTGTTGATCTAAAATTTGATAAACTAAGTCTTCTTTTTTAAGTTTATCTGCTTTTTTAATCTCTAGTTCTTTAGCGATGTCACGAAGTTCATTTACTAACTTCTTGTTTAATTCAATAATATCGTACATGTAATAATTTAATAATTTTTAATATATTTTAATCGTATAGATTTTTTTAATTTATAATTACAAGGATTGTAATTTTATTTGTGATGGTAATTTATTTTAGTTCGCTCCTTTTATTAAGTCGCTTTTAATGATTTTGTAAAGTATAATAATTTGTTATGATAATAACGTTATCAGGATACTGATAGTACAATAGTACGAATAAAATATTAATATCTAATAATTAAGTTATTTTTTTGTCAAATAGTTTTTACACCAAATAGCTTACATAACCAACCTAAATGCCCAGCATGAGTGCCTTCATGCCTTATCGCATGTTTGATAATTGCTCTAACACTATCTCCCCCACCAAAATCTATTCCGTTGGTGGTAGGTTTACCTAAATCATCATCAGAAAGTTGACTAACATAAGCAATGGCTTCTTCGTGTACTTGTTTAAAGTAAGATAATACCTCCTCAAAAGGAGGGCAATCTTCCTTCTTAGGAATCTCGGAGCCTAAACCAAATTGCCGAGCCCAAGGAATGCTAACTTTTTCTCCACCAGTACAAACTAATAACAGCCAATTTTCTGAAACAGTTATGTGTGCAATTAACCAAATAATACTGTTAAGTTGTTTTCCTTCAATTTCAAATACTTTATAGATATCTTGATGTTCTAAATTCTTCAGGTAATACTTGGTTAAATCTCTAGATAATTCTAATGTTTCAACTAAAGTTTCTGTCTCTGTTTTACTCAATTGGAATGTTTTTTTAAGAAATATTTTGCATTTACTTCATTATAGTCTTTTCTCCAAGCTAGTGCAGCTTCTAAATAAATGTGTTCTAATATGGGTTTATCATCAGTTAGTAATACAGCATTATTAAAGTCTATATCCATTTCATATATAAGGTCATGTATAATGTTATTTTTAGATGATAAATTATCATTGCTACAAACAAATAGTAAGTTTCTTGATTTTTCTTCACCAGGAGTTCCTAAAAGTCTAACATTAAATTTTTGGTCTAGCAAAGATTTATAGATTGAACGTGCTGCTTTTCCTTTAGACCCAGTAATAAAACCGTAAAAATTGATTATTAAAATTCCTTCTTTGTTTAGTTTAGTTTTAATTTCATTAAAAGCTTCTTTAGTCATTAAATGGATTGGGGGAGTTTCACTATGGTATAAATCATATATAATAACATCATATTTCTTATCAGTTGTGTTGATGTAATGCCTAGCATCATCAATGATTACATTTATATCATTATCTATATTAAAATAGGTCTTTGCGATGTTCTCAATTCTGTTATCTATTTCTACAACATCAATGTTATAATTGTTATTGGCAAGTTGTCTGTAAACGGTTCCTCCTCCTAGTCCTAATAGTAATGCTTTTTTACCTTTATTAGCATAAGAGTTAATGTTGTAAATTAATGCGTCAACATAGCCCCAGTAGCTCTCATCAGGATTTTCCATATTCATGATGGTTTGAGAAATGTTGTTAACCATTAACTCTCTATAGTTTTTGTAAATATTTTCTTTATAATTAAATAACGTTCTGTCAACTACCTTAATCTCTCCTAAAATCCCTTCTGATTGGTAAACGATTTCTTTGCTATCGGATTTGTTTTGAAAATTAAAACTTAATATGCCAGCCAAAAATATTAATGAAACGGTAGTTTTAAATGTTTTTGTTTTAATAAATAGATAAGCTGCAATAGCCATTACTAAAATTCCATAACCATATAAAGTATAGGTAATTCCAAATTCTGGAAGTGTATAAAAACCAACAGTAAAAGTTGTTATAATTCCTCCGAGAGTAGATATTGCATAAACATTCCCTGTGCTTTGTCCAGATTCTTTTGCCTCATTGGTTAATAGGTTAATAATTAAAGGGGAAACTGCTCCAAATAACATTAGTGGGATAAACAAAAAGCACATTAAAGAAATAATAGTTCCAGTTAATAAATTTAAATTAATAGTTATTGGAAGTATAATGTCGCTAATTATTGGGGTAATAGTAACGAAGCAACCAGCTATTAACATTAACCAAAAAATAATTGGTTGTTTTCTATTTTTAGCAGAGATATAACCTCCTAAATAGTAACCGCACATTAAGGCCGTTAACGTTATTCCTAAAACTGCTGCCCAAACATAAATAGAGGTTCCAAAATAAGGTGATAGAATTTTTGCACTACACAGCTCTACGCACATTACTGCTCCACCTTCTATAAAGGCAAGAATGTAAATTAATCGTTTAAAGATTTTGTTCAAGTTGTAATTTTTATGGATTTGCTCTTTTTAATTAACAATATTAAGAAAAGAATTTATTTTTTATGATTAATCCTTTTTTAGAAAGGAGTTTCATCAAACTGTTATTGCTAGTATTATTGACGAATATATGATTTAAATCAAATTAGGATTCCAATAATCATTTGTTTATTTATTAACAATTAGGGGATCTATTTGTTTTATATTTAACAAATCAGTATATTTACCTAGTATTTAGTAGGTTAAAGTACTAAGTATTGAAGTGATCACCCTGTAAAACCCTTTGTTTATAAAGGATTTAAACCACTTAGCTAAGATAATTATATATAGGCACCAATATAAGTGGTTTCCGTATTACATGAGGTAAAACATATAATATTATGATAAAATATTTTATAACATTTTCATTTCTTGCAATAGCTAGTTTGGGGTTTTCTCAAACAAATTCTACTATAGTAGAAAAGAAAGCAACTACTATAGTAGAAAAGAAAGCAACTACTATAGTTAAAAAAAGTAGTGGTACGAATAATGATTCCACTTCAAATAAAACTAATAATAAATCCAAAACTATTGTGATGGATGAAGGATCTAATGATCCATTGTCTAATGGTTATACTAAGACTATAGTAAATGGAAAAGAAGTCTACATTAAGAAAACTAATAATATAACTATAAAGTATGAGCCTAAATAAATTATTTTTTCTAGTTAGTATTTTATTAATAAATACTTCTTTAGTTTGGGCAGGAGGTGCACCTCCTGCGAATGATGCTTGTGCTGGAGCAATTGATGCTAGTGGAGTAACAAACTCAACGGCATGTACTGTTGGAGCTATGGATGATGCAACATTGGATGCTCCTTTGTCTTCATGTAATACTTCAACAGAAGACCAAACAACATGGTATTCGTTTGTTGCTACTTCTACAGATATGACTGCAACTGGAGATAATGCTGCCTCTGGTGGTGTTAGTTGTAGTCATTCAACAACTGTATATTCTGGAGGCTGTGGAGGTTTAACAGAAATAGGATGTAATTATGATTTTGATATTGTTAGTGTTCAATTAACTGGTTTGACAGTTGGAGTAACTTATTATGTGCAAATATCTTATGCATCTGGAGGTCCATGTGGAAATTTGGATATTTGTTTTTACGCATGTGATACACCAACAGAAGATGCATGTGCTGGAGCCGTTGCTATTGGTCCAACTCCTCAGAGTTTGGATAATTTTTGTACTACACCAGGACCTACAGCAAATTCACCAACAATTACACCTGCAAATTTATGCGCAGGGTCATTAGAAAATACTGCATGGTATTCATTTACGGTGTTAAATACTGCAGATGTGATTATGACTATTGATAACATTGTTTGTACAGGAGGCGGGGCTGGATTTCAGATTGGATTCTTTACTGGTCCATGTGGAAATTTAAATAATTTCGGTTGTGTTAGTGGGGCAGGGGGTACTGTTACAGTAACTATTACTGGTTTAACTGCTGGACAAGTTGTTACAGTTGCGATAGATGGTAATGCAGGTGCTAATTGTACTTATGATATAAGTGTAACGAATACTCTTCCTTTGCCTATTGACTTAATGAGTTTTGATGCACAGTATATTGAAGCTAGTGCGTTAATTGACTTAACGTGGATTACAGCATCAGAAACTAATAACGACTTTTTTACTGTAGAAAGAAGTAAGGACGGAGAAACGTTTGAGGTAGTTGGAATTGTAGATGGAGCAGGTAATTCTACCATGGTAAATGGTTATGAGTTAGCGGATGATAATCCTTACAAAGGGACATCTTATTACAGATTGGCTCAAACAGATCTTGATGGAACTACAGAATACTCTAAGTTAGTAGCGGTTAAAATAGATGCTGGATTTGGGAATTTAAATGTATTTCCTAATCCAATAGAAGGAGTTGGTTATTTAACATTTAATTCAAATGTAGATGCAATATCAATACTTGTAATTTATGATGTTTCTGGAAGAAAAATTATTTCTCAAGAAATCAATACAATTAAAGGAGATAACGAAATAATGTTGCCTACTTCTAACCTTCCAGAAGGAATGTACTTCCTTACGGTTGGTAATGATAACGAAACATCAAACATTAAATTTATTAAAGACTAGATAAAAATTTGATTAAGAGAGGTTGCTAGATTAGCAACCTTTTTTATTAAAAAAAATAACAATTAATGCAACTATCGTTAAATAATTACGTCTTTAAGCTATACTAAACAAAATGAGATTTATGAGCACTGAGAACCCCCCGAATATACACGCCTACTTATTTTGGTTTTTTTTAATAGTACTACCTATATTAGGAGCAATATTTTTAGTTTAAGGTATATAGAAATTTCTTTTAAGTTTTAAATGACTGGACTTAAAAGATTATTTAATGGCTATCCCGTTTTCGGTTGATAGCCATTTTTTATTGTTGGGGGCTATTGTTATTTGATTGATGTAGTTATTTTGAAGGTTAGAGTTATTTGAATTATAATGACTCCATGTATTAGTTGTATAATTAAAATTCACGATTCCTTGTCCAGCCATTCCTACCCATATATTAGTACTGCTTTCTAAAGCAATAGTTCGAATTAGATTTAATGGTAACCCTGAGTTTTGCATATTATATGTCTGCCAATTAATATTATCAAATCGAGTTAATCCGCCATTGCTTCCAATCCATTTGACATCATTATTATCAATAGCAATACTATATACATTACTATTTGGTAAGGGTGAATTAGATGTGCTGTAATTAATAAAATTTAGCCCATCAAACATAGAAATTCCATTGGCAGTAGCTATCCATATATCACCAGAGCTATCTTTAGTAATAGTAGCGACTGAATTATTAGGTAAATTGGAGTTTCCTGGAGTATAAACAGTCCAATTTATACCATCAAATTTAGATAAACCACCTCCACTAAAAGTTCCTATCCATAAGTTATTTAAATAATCAATTTCTAAACTTCTTATTTTATTTAATGGTAATGGAGAGTTACTCATATTATAAATAACCATGCTAACTCCATCATAACTTACTAAGCCATTATCCGTACCAATCCATGTAGTTGTTCCACTAGTTTTAATGCAGTTAACTTTATTTGATGGAAGAGAAGAATTGTATGTTGTCAGTGTGTTCCAATTTGCACCATCAAAAGTTGTATAACCATTGGCTGTAGCAATTTTAACGATATTGATACTGTAATCAATATCATTAATTATATTGTCTAATAACCCGCTATTAGAGGTGGTATAAAATTCACTGAAAACATTATTTTGAGAGGGAGTATCTTCTGTAGTAGGAGTTACGATGTTCGCTTCTTTTGAGCATGAAATAGCAAATAATGCTACTATTGTGACGAGAAATATGATTTTAATTTTATCCAAAAAATTGGTAATAAGGAAATTATACAGCCTACAATGTACAAACTTATAAAGACTTTGAAATTTTTACTTCTTTAAAAATTAGTATCCTAATTTAGAGTTGTTTTATTTTTTTTTCATAATCTAAAATTAGTAGATAATACATTAATACTCCAAAGAGGTATAAACCTGCAGTAATTAGGAATACATAAATGTATTGTAATCCAACTTGGCGGAGTACTTGAAAAATTAATGAGCTAATAAACCAGCTTCCTGACCAAACAGCTGCAGTTAATGCGCTCATCATTTCTTGATTTTTTTCTCCAACATATTTCATAACTAAGTCAGAAGTCATTGGGCCTGCCATATTCATAAAAGGCTGTCGGATTAGGTACATTCCCATAGCGATATAAACAGCAAACCAAGAATCTATTATCTCAGTAAATGCTAATATTACCAGTGCTGAAATTGCGATTAGTTGTGTTAAAGGAATGGCTTTTTTATAGCCAAGCTTTTCTTTGATTATAGGAACAAATAAAACAACTCCAAAAACAATGGCTGTTGCTAATGCACTTAATATCGCAAATTGATCTGAATCTAACCCATGTATTTTATAAAAGAAAAGTCCAATAAAGGGAATGGTTAATCCTGCTCCAACAGCAATTATTAAGGTTGGTAATAAGGCTTTAATAATTATATACCAATCAAATTCACCAAGGTTTGCTCGTTTCTTTGTTATTATAGGAACAATTTCTTCTTTTTTAATACTAAAAATACTAACAGCGCATAAAAAGCTCAACCCTGAAATTATTTGTAAAATGAGTTTTTCATCAAAGACTGCTGGATTAATATTTTTTAATCCAAAAATTAAGCTCCCACTTATAATTCCTGCAACGCTCCAAGTTGTGTAGCTCAATGTTATTGCTTCGGTATGCGTTTCCGGTTTAGCGTTTCTTAAAATGTAAGGAAGTGCTGTAATTTGTATTCCCATAAAACTAATTCCCCAAAGAAATAAACTACTATAGAGTAGCCAGTTAAGTTGTAAATCAATGGCTTCAATAACAACAAATGACAAAAGAGGAGTTAGAATAGAACTGGCATAAAAAAAAGGTTTTAGTTTTCTTCCTTTAATAATTAATCCTAACGGAAAAGCAAACAGTAATACTCCTAAAAATCGGAATGAAACAAATGAGGCACTTTCGTGATCTTGGTAGCCCACCTTTTCCATATAAATTAGCATTATAGTCATAAATGCTAAGTTGATGAGCTGTAGAAAAAACTCAGCTACTATAAATTGTAAGATGTGTTTTTCGAGATTTTTGTAGTATTTTAAGAAGTTGAATATTCTCAAGTTAAGGTATAGTTATTAAAATCAAAGCCATTTAATAATGCTGCCATTTCCATGCGTTTTTTGCCTGCTAGCTGTAGCTCAATTATGTTTAAATAACCTCCTGTAACTGCAATTTTTAATTCTGTTTTGGAGGTGATTATTTCACCAACAGTCAAATCATGTTGTTCAAGTATTTTTTCTGTTCGAAAAACTTTGCAAGAGACACTTTCTCCAGTTGTTTTATTTTTGAATTCTGTCCATGCAGTGGGGTAAGGACTTAAACCTCTTACATGATTATGAATTTTATTTATTGGTTCACTCCAATCAATTTTACAGAAAGGCTTAAAGATTTTAAAGGCTTCTTTTAATTCTTGACTCTCGTTCTGTGGCTGAGGGTTTACATTCTCATTCTCAATATTCTGAACAGTTTTTAAAACCAATTGAGATCCAATTCCCATTAATTTATCATGTAACTCACCAGCTGTTTCATTACCTCCTATAGTTACCTTTTCTTGAGCGATGATATGACCAGTATCAATTTTATGCTGTAAAAAGAAGGTGCTTACACCCGTTTCTTTTTCTCCGTTTATAATTGCCCAATTAATTGGTGCTGCTCCACGGTATTGAGGTAGGAGAGAAGCATGTAGATTAAATGTTCCTAGCGTTGGCATATTCCAAACAGATTCTGGGAGCATTCTAAAGGCAACAACTATTTGTAAATTAGCGTTGACTGCATTTAATTCTGCTGTAAATTCTTCTGATTTAAGATTGGTAGGTTGTAATATCGTTAAGCTGTTTTCTACTGCATATTTCTTAACGGCAGATTGCATTATTTTCTGACCTCTACCTGCTGGTTTATCAGGAACAGTGATAACACCTACTATATTATAGCCATTGGTTACCAAAAGTTTTAATGACTCAACAGCAAAATCTGGAGTACCCATAAAAACTATTCTTAAATCGTTAATCATAGCTACAAATGTAGAATTAAAGAAATTAAAAACTAAACTTGTTCAACTAAAGGATTTATTTATGTTGCTTTATGAGGTAAACATCATTATCCCCTCCACTAAAAGAATTGGTTTGCCCTACCATATAATAATAATCTTGATATTCAATAATATCATCTATTCTATCATTTTGAGTACTTCCAAAAAAATATGATGACAATACTTGTCCACTAGGGTTAATGATAACCATCATTGCATCTCTCATTCCTGCCCCATAGCTCATAGTTCTTCCAATAAAAACATAATTGCCTTCTTTGTTTATTAATAATGCCTGACCTCCATCGTGTTGAGGACCACCATAATGAATGTCCCAAATGTAGTTGCCATTGGTATCTAATTTTAAACCATACATACTGTGATTAGGTTCAAGACTAGATGAATGTCCACACAATAAATAACCACCACTCTGTGTTCGTGAAAACGATTGACTTTCTTCATAGTTGGCACCTCCATATTTTTGTGACCATAAAGAATCTCCTATAGAATTAGTTTTGAGCAAATAGAGGTCTCTATCTTGTGCCCCATAATTTTTTGTATACCCATAAAGCATTATTTCTTGATTTTCAATTTCCAACAATTCTGAACCACCATCAATATCGGTGTCACCATAAGTTTTTTGGCGGATTAAGTTTCCATTTTGGTCAAGCCAAATCAAGTAGATATCTCGGGAGCCTGCTCCAAAACTTTCTGTAGTTCCAACTATACAAAATTCTGAATTGCTTGTTTCAATAATGTCTGCTGGTGTATCGTCTAAAGCACCTCCAAAAGTGTTTTCCCAGATTTGATTTCCTTGAGCATCAATTTTAATTACATGAATGTCTTTTTGACCTGCTCCAGAACTTTGGGTAGACCCTATTAAAATAAAATTCCCATCATTAGTTGAGATAATATCAATTCCTTCTTCTTCAGCAATACCTCCATAAGTTTTTTCAAAAATGACATTACCGTAAGTGTTCAATTTAATGAGATAATGATCACCAGATAAATCCCCAAAACTTTTAGTCGTTCCAAAAATATACAGGTCATTATTTTCTATAATTGTTGAGTTGGCTATGTCGTCTTGAGAACCACCGAATGTATTTTCATAATTATTATAAGCTGCATTATAATGAGGCTCTGTATTTTCTTTTTTACAAGAGGATAAAAGAATTAGTGTTAGTACGAAAAAAAGAATCAATGGGTTTTTCATACAGCAATAACGAAAGGTTTTAATAAATTATTTTATTTAACTAGATATTTTTAATCTCATCAGATATAATCCAGCCGATATTACCATTAGGGAGTTTGATTTTACTCCACTCATTATTTTCTTCTAGCAGTGTTACTTTGGTTCCTTCATGGAGGGTAAATAGTTTTTCGGAATTTTCGTTTGGTCCACTATGGATAGTAGTGGAAGGAGCAAAAATTATGGCTTCTGTAGATTGTTGAATAATAGCACTATGTTGTGATGCCATTAAAAACGTAAACATCGAAAACCCTAAGAAAAATAGGCCCGCATAAAAACCAACCTTCTTAATCATTACTTGTTCTATTAATAAATAACTTATAAAAAAGAGCAGTGATAAAAAGATGAGACCTATAGCGATGTATGCCCAATTTTCAATAGTTCGAGATGTAATGAGGTTTTTCCAAGTACTTCCTATAAAAAGCTCTGGTAAACGATCTATTTTATCTATTGTAAGTTTATTTGCCATTGCTAAATTGTACAAGGCATCTTCATTATCTGGTTTTAGCTTTAGGGCTTTTTCGTAGTTTAAAATTGCATTAGGAATGTTGTCTGTTTTGTAATAACAGTTACCTAGGTTATAATAAATATCTGTAGAGATGTTATCATTATTTATGATAGATTGATATTCCTTAATGGCCTCTTCATAATTCCCTTTAGCATAAAAATCGTTGGCAGTATTAAAGGGTTTAATTGATTCACTTTTTACAAACAATGATGTAATAATAAGGGAAACTGTCAATATGTATTTAGCCAAACTCATGCTTTAACCTCCTCTTCAATTTTATTGATAATTGCTTCAGCTTTATTATAAACTTCTTGTTCAGAAATAGAGACTGGTGCAAACCTTGCCATGTCACACAGTTCGATGGTATCAATTAGTTCTTTTGAAGTTTGTTCATTTACATTGATACTAATTAACTTCTCTTTAATATTAGATTGATTTAATTCTGCAGCAGCAATGTTTAATTTGTCACCAATATAACCGAACAATGCTTTAGAGATGTCTTCATAAAACGCATTTTTGTTGTTGGCTGCTAAGCTTTCTTTAGCAGAGCTCAATAGTTTTGCAGCAACTTTACTAGCTTTTTTCTTTTTCATACCAGCAACATCGCTATTGGCAACTCTAATTTTATTTCTAAAAGTAAAGGTTAGAATAAATAGAAGTGGAGCTAATAATAGTAATAAATAAAATTTCCAGCTTGCGTAAAAATCCTCATTAGAATGAGAGAATTTAATGTTGTTGGTATGGATGTAACGAATATCGTTACCTAATACTTGGATCTCTTCCTTGTTAGAAGAATATACTACATTATCGGAAGTACTACCATCACCTTTTAACACATTAATTTCTATTGGTTCAGAAGTGATGGTTTTATACTTTTTAGTACTTGGATCAAAGTAAGTAAATACAATTGGATCAAGTTTAAATTGCCCTGCATGGCGAGGAATAACTAAATAATCAAATTCTTTAGATCCAGAAACTCCAGAAGCGTCTGTAATGATGTTGTCATTTATTTTTGGGTCATAGGTTTCAAAATCTGAAGGGAACCTTAATTCTGGACTATCAATTAACGAAAGGTTTCCTTTTCCAGAAATTTTAATTTTAATGTTTACTGCTTCGTTTGCTTTTATTTCGTTTGAAGAAACATCAACTTTCATACCTAACTTACC
>JAESUI010000027.1 GCA_016763135.1 Flavobacteriales bacterium | reverse complement strand
TTATCATCATAACAGTTGTTACCTACAATAGCACCAGAAGTAGTTCCAGTACATATAGCTGGAGTCTCTGCAGCCCAATAAGCAGGTCCATATGCTTCACCAGAAGTCTGCTCAACGATTAGGAGAAAGTAAATTTTCCGCACCACACTTTTACATAACAATGGACATTGATATGGATAATGCTATTGCAGCACGTAAATCCATAAATGACATGATTGCTCCAAGTAAAGTATCGTTTAATGATTTGATTATAAAAGCAGTAGCAAGTGCCTTGAAAGATAATCCAACAGTTAATTCATCTTGGTTAGAAGATAGAATACGTTATAACGAGCATGTAAATATTGGTGTAGCAGTTGCTGTAGAAGATGGTTTGTTAGTTCCTGTAGTACGTTTTGCCGATGGAAAAACATTAAGCCAGATTTCTGGAGAAGTAAAAGATTATGCAGCTCGAGCAAGAGATAAAAAGTTACAACCAGAAGATTGGGAAGGTAGTACGTTTACCATTTCTAATTTAGGTATGTTTGGAATAGAAGAATTTACTGCAATTATTAACCCACCAGATGCTTGTATTTTAGCAGTAGGAGGAACAAAACAAGTGCCTGTTGTTAAGAATGGACAAGTAGTTCCTGGTAATGTAATGAAAGTAACACTTTCTTGCGATCATCGAGTAGTAGATGGTGTTGCAGGGTCAAAATTTTTACAAGCTTTTAAAAACTATATGGAGAATCCAGTAATCTTATTGGGAGCTCAGAACATATAAAAATAATTGTTCAAAATTTGAAACCCTCAGCATCTTATGTTGAGGGTTTTCTGTTTAAATTCGTCCTGTGTCAAACAACTTCCTAGATACTAAAATAGAATTCCTAAAAGGCGTTGGGCCTAAGCGTGCAGAGATGCTTAGAAAGGAATTAGGTGTTACAACTTTTGGGCAACTATTGTTATATTATCCGTTTCGGTATATCGATAAATCTAAGGTTTATACTATTGCTGATATTAATTCTGAGGAAGCTCATATTCAATTGAAAGGCAAGATTACAGAGTTGCAAACTTTAGGAGAGCGGAAAGGGAAACGGTTGGTTGCCAATTTAAGAGACGAGACAGGAGAAATAGAGCTGATTTGGTTTAAGGGTGTTAAGTGGTTGGCTTCTTCAATTATTATTGGTAAAGAGTATATTGTTTATGGAAAACCTTCTAAGTATAGAAATAAGTATAACATTGCTCACCCCGATTTAGATGAGGTAGACCAATCTTTAATTGCCAATCAAGTAACATTAGAGGCAGTTTATCCAACCACGGAAATTCTTACTCGAATGGGATTGAATGCCAAAGGAATTCATAAAATACAAAAGAATCTTGTTGCTCAATTAGGTAATAAAATACAAGAAACTTTACCCATTTCAATTTTAGAGCAATTAAAATTAATTGATAAAGAGAGAGCGGTTATTAATGTTCATTCACCAGAAAATGAACATTTGTTGCAGAAATCTCGGTACCGATTGAAATTTGAAGAGCTTTTTTATTTGCAAATGTATTTGCTTCGGCAAAAAGTCATCAAAACAGAAACTATTAAAGGAGCGGTTTTTAATAGGGTAGGAAATTATTTTAACCATTTTTTTAATGAGAATTTACCGTTTGAATTAACAGGAGCACAAAAGCGGGTATTAAAGGAAATTAGAGATGATATAGGTTATGGAAACCATATGAATCGGTTGTTACAAGGTGATGTTGGAAGTGGTAAAACAATAGTAGCATTAATGAGTATTCTAATTGCAATTGATAATGGATTTCAGGCTTGTTTAATGGCTCCTACAGAAATTCTTGCCAATCAACATTACGAGGGAATAACAGAGCTTTTAAAAGGAATGAACTTGAATGTACAGTTATTAACTGGCTCTGTAAAAGTTGCTAAAAGAAGAGAGATTCATGAGGAATTAGAAAATGGAAAACTCAATATTTTAATAGGGACTCATGCATTAATTGAAGATAAAGTAAAGTTTCAAAATCTTGGGTTTGTGGTGATAGATGAACAACATCGCTTTGGAGTTCAACAACGTTCTAAACTATGGAGAAAGGGGAGTCCAGACCCTAAAACGGGGAAGGCGGTTCCACCCCACGTTTTGGTGATGACCGCCACACCAATACCCCGAACATTGGCAATGACTTTTTATGGTGATTTAGATGTTTCGGTAATTGATGAATTACCACCAGGAAGAAAAGAGATTAAGACAATACACCGTTTTGATTCTTCTCGATTAAAAGTGTTTGGATTCATTGAAGAGGAAGTGAAAAAAGGAAGACAAGTCTACATCGTTTATCCGTTGATTAAAGAATCCGAAAAGATGGATTACAAAGATTTAATGGATGGCTATGAAAGTATCATCAGGAGATTTCCAAGGCCACAGTATCAGATTAGTATTGTACATGGACAGATGAAGGCAAAGGATAAAGATTTTGAAATGCAGCGTTTTGTAAAAGGGGAAACTCAGATTATGGTAGCTACTACCGTTATTGAAGTTGGAGTAAATGTATCCAATGCAAGCGTAATGGTAGTAGAAAGTGCGGAGCGTTTTGGCTTATCCCAATTACACCAATTAAGGGGTAGGGTAGGAAGAGGAGGAGAACAATCTTACTGTGTTTTAATGACAGGAAATAAGCTGAGCGCTGATGGAAGGCTAAGGATGGAAACCATGGTAAAAACGAATGACGGGTTTGAAATTAGTGAGGTCGATTTAAAACTCCGTGGACCAGGAGATATCCAAGGAACACAACAAAGTGGCTTACTCAATCTAAACATTGCAGACTTAGTGAGGGACGGCCAAATTTTACAATATGCCAGAGATATAGCTGTTGAAATATTAAAGGATGACCCTAATTTGGAACAGGATAAAAACCACCGTTTGGTTTCAACCTTAAGGCTGTTGTTTGGAGGTAAGGTGAATTGGAGTAGGATCTCCTAAATAACAGCTTACTCTATTTTTACCTTTTTAATAAAAGTGTCTTCTTTTGTGTTTATTTGTAAAAAATATAATCCTGGACTAAATTCACTCACATTTAGCGTTCTTTCTTGAGCATTAAAAGACTTAATTTTTTTCCCCAGAAGATTGA
>JAESUI010000340.1 GCA_016763135.1 Flavobacteriales bacterium | reverse complement strand
GAGTACTTAATTAGAGGATTAGGCTACATAGAAAGTCTAAAAGATTTAGAGGAGAGTGTAATCATTTCTAATGAGAATGTTCCTATTAGGATTAAAGATGTTGCCAAGGTTCAGTTTGGACCAGCAACTCGAAGAGGAGGGTTAGATAAAGGTGGTTCAGAAGCAGTAGGAGGGGTTATTGTTGCAAGGTATGGAGCTAATCCACTTCAAGTTATTGATCGAGTAAAAGAAAAGATAAAAGAAATAGAAGCAGGATTACCAACAAAAACCTTAGCAGATGGTACCGTTTCTAGAGTTACAATTATCCCATTTTATGATAGAACAGGATTGATTAAAGAAACCTTAGGAACATTGGAAGAAGCACTTTCATTGGAGATGCTTATTGCACTACTAGTTGTAATTGTATTGGTGTTAAATCTTAGGGCTTCTATCTTAATTTCAAGTCTATTGCCTTTAGGTGTATTGATTACTTTTATAATGATGCGTCAGTTTAGTGTGGATGCTAACATTGTAGCATTGTCTGGTATTGCTATTGCCATTGGAGTAATGGTAGACGTTGGAGTTGTTTTTACCGAGAATATTATTCAACACATAGAATTACCACAGAATCTAGGTAAAAGAGGCAAAGAATTAATGGCTGTTATTTATGATGGAGCTTCAGAAGTTGCTTCTGCTGTAGTAACTGCTTTATTTACCACTATTGTAAGTTTCTTGCCCATTTTTGCCATGCAAGCTGCAGAAGGTAAATTATTTACACCATTGGCTTTTACCAAAACATTTGCGATGTTGGCGGCCTTATTTATTGGAATTTTATTCATTCCAACATTTGCTCACCTGGTATTTTCTATTCGGTTTGATAAAGGTAAAATGAGTAAAGTGTGGAATGGGTTACTGATTCTATTAGGACTTGTTTTTTGGATAGGTTTCGGGAGTTGGTTATCTATCGCTTTAATTTTATTTGGAGTAAATAATCTACTGGAAAATAGATGGCCAGAAAACAAAAGAAAATATGTCAACATCATCAATATATTAATAACCCTATTTGTAGTTACCTTCTTTATTGCTTCTATCTGGATGCCTTTAGGTGCCCAAAATAGTTTTTTTGCTAACTTATTATTTGTAGTGGCAACTGTTGGTTTAATTCTCGGGTTTTTGATGCTAATCATTAAATATTATGGTCGTTTATTAACTTGGTGCTTAGAAAATAAGTGGAAGTTTTTATCAGCTCCACTCTTTATTATTTTGTTTGGAATTACGGCTTGGCAAGGCTTTGATACTGTTTTTGGTTTTATGCCTCAATTTGCAAAAAGTAATACTGTTTGGACTAATTTATCAGATAAGTTTCCTGGGATTGGAAAAGAATTTATGCCTACCTTAAATGAAGGGTCATTTTTATTGATGCCTACTACAATGCCACATTCAGGTGTTTCAGAGAACATAGATGTTATTCGGAAATTAGATAGAAATTTAAATGCTATTCCTGAGGTTGATGTAACAGTAGGAAAATGGGGTCGTGTAAATTCAGCGTTAGACCCCGCTCCAGTTTCAATGTATGAAAACATCATTAATTATTTACCAGAATATAAGATAGATGAGGATGGGCATAAAGTACGTTTCAAAATAAATAATGATAATGCATTTTTATTAGAAGATGGTTCAACTTATAAATATGCAGCTGATAAATTCAGGTCCATTGCAACAAAGGAGTTGATTGAGGATGAAGACGGAGAATATTTTAGACAATGGAGAACACACATTCAATCTCCAGATGATATTTGGAAAGATATCTTGAAACATTCTAAAATTCCAGGATTGACATCTGCACCAAAATTACAGCCTATTGAAACTCGTTTAGTGATGTTGGCAACAGGAATGAGAGCTCCAATGGGAATTAAAGTATTTGGCCCAGATTTAGAAACCATCGAAAAAGTGGGGTACGATATTGAAGCAATATTAAAGCAAGTACCAAGTGTAGAAGCTTCTGCTGTTTTTGCTGATAGAGTAGTTGGTAAACCTTATTTGGAATTAAAAATCAACAGAGAAGCAATTGCTCGTTATGGATTAACCATAGAAGATATGCAAAACGTAATTGGTGTTGCTATCGGGGGAATGCCACTAACTACAACTGTGGAAGGACGAGAACGTTTTCCTGTTCGAGTTCGTTATGCAAGAGAATTTAGAGATAATCCAGAAGATTTAAAAAATATTCTGATACCAACTCCTTCTGGAGCTCAAATTCCTTTGGAAGAATTGGCTGATATTCATTATATGAGAGGACCTCAAATGATAAAAAGTGAAGATACTTTTTTGGTGAGTTATGTTATTTTCGATAAAAAAGATGGTTTTGCAGAGGTTGATGTTGTAGAAGATGCTCAAGCTTTATTAGAGGAAAAAATAGCGTCAGGAGAGTTTGTGCTCCCTGGAGGAGTGAGTTATCGTTTTACTGGAAACTATGAGAATCAGGTTAGAGCAACTAAACGATTAATGTTGGTAGTACCTATTTCGCTGTTAATCATCTTCTTGATATTATATTTTCAGTTTAAATCTGTGGTTACTACTTCCATGATTTTTAGCGGGTTACTTGTAGCTTTTTCAGGAGGGTTTATTATGCTTTGGTTGTATAGTCAGTCAGGGTTTTTAGATTTTTCTGTGGGAGGTATAAATCTCAGAAATTTATTTCAGGTACATACCGTTAATTTAAGTGTGGCAGTTTGGGTTGGATTTATAGCCCTATTTGGAGTTGCAACGGATGATGGAGTATTAATGGGAACATACTTAACTCAGTTGTTTGAGAAAGAAAAACCTGACACAAAAGAGAAGGTAAGAGCAACCGTATTATTAGCGGCATCTAAAAGGGTTCGTCCAGCGGTATTGACTACGGCAACAACCATTATCGCATTAATTCCAGTACTCACCTCTCAAGGAAAAGGTTCTGATATAATGGGACCAATGGCAATCCCCCTGTTTGGAGGAATGTTAATCGCAGTATTAACCATGTTTATAATGCCAGTATTGTTTTGCATGTGGCAAGAAGGAAAAGTTAAACGATTTAAAAAAAATGAAGTATGAAAACGATAGTCAAATACATAATTATCATTTTGTCGCTGCTTGTTATAAAAGTGCAAGCCCAAACAGAATTAGATAATTATTTAAAAATTGGAGCAGAAAATAACCCTGGTTTAAAGGCAAAGTTTTCCGAATACAATGCAGCTCTGGAAAAAATCCCACAAGTTGGAAGTTTACCAGACCCAACTATTTCTTTCGGATATTTTATAACTCCAGTAGAAACACGAGTTGGACCACAACAAGCTAAGTTTGGTATTAACCAAATGTTCCCTTGGTTTGGAACGCTTAATGCAAAAAAAGATGTAGTAATTCAACGTGCTAAGGCAAGTTATGAAGCTTTTGAAGAAGCTAAATCAAAATTATTTTTTGATATTAAATCGGCTTATTTCAATCTCTATTTTGTTAAGAAAGGAATAATTATTACTCGAGAAAACATTGCTATTTTAAGCACTTTTCAGCAATTAGCTTTAATTAAAGTCGCAACAGGAAAATCATCTGTTGTAGATGAGATGAGAGTGGAAATGGAAATCAATGAATTGGAAAATCAATTGGCTTATCTATTAGATACAAAATGGACTTTAGAAGTAAAATTCAATAAACTGATAAATCAATCTACAGAAAACCCTATTGTTACACCAGATATTTTATGGGACGGGAATATGAAGATGTCTAAAGAAATGTTATTAGATAGTGTTACCAATCAAAATCATTTGGTAAGGCAATTGGACTATAAAATCGCTTCGTTTCAAAAGCAGGAAGTAGTAGTTAAAAAAATAGGTTCTCCAAAAATTTCTGTAGGTGTTGACTATATTTTAATTGGGAATAGTAGCAATTCGAATTTAGGTAGTGAAAATGGAAGAGATGCTATTTTATTCCGAAAATTGGTATTACCATTCCACTGTATCGGAAAAAATATAAAGCTATGGTTAGGGAAGCTTCATTTAAAATAGAGGCTACTCAATTTCAAAAAGAAGAGAAAAAGAACCAATTAACCATTTTATTTGAAAAAGGATATAAGGATTATAAAGATGGAGAACGAAGAATTGTGTTGTTTCAAAAACAGTTAAAACTGGCCAAAAAATCACTAAACATTCTATTGACTTCTTATTCTAGTAACGGACAAAATTTTGAAGAAGTGTTAAGGATGGAAAGAAAAATGTTGAAATATGGGCTAGAATTAGACAAAGCAAGAGCAGACAAAAATGCTGCGGTGGCTTTCATCAATTATTTAATAGGAAAATAAAAAATTATGGAAAATATATTAAAGAATAAATGGGTAGTAATTGTTCTGGTTTTAATACTCGGAATAGTTATCGGAAAATTTATGGGTGGAGGAAATTCCTCTGATGAAGAAATAGTAATTCACGAACATAATGAGACTGAAGCAGAGATATGGACTTGTTCGATGCATCCTCAAATACAACAAGATGGACCAGGGCAATGTCCGTTGTGTGGAATGGATTTAATTCCATTAGATAATTCCATGGACAATGAAGATGCATTGCCTGATGAGGTTCCTATGTCTGATGCAGCAATGAAATTAGCAGAGATACAAACGTATGTGGTCAAGTTAGAAAAGCCAGAAAAAGAAATTCGATTACTGGGAAAAGTTAAAGCAGATGAACGGTTGGTTTTTTCACAAACAGTTCATTTTTCTGGTCGAATTGAGAAGTTGTTCATCAACTTTACAGGAGAAAAAGTATATAAAGGTCAAAAGTTAGCAACCATTTATTCTACTGAATTAATAGTGGCACAAAAAGAATTATTTGAAGTG
>JAESUI010000026.1 GCA_016763135.1 Flavobacteriales bacterium | reverse complement strand
TGATTTTTTACTCATTTTTTAAATGCTTTATTGAATTAAGGTTTATATTTTGATTCGTTTAAGATTTGTTGAGCAATGTTACTGCTCATCAATTTTTCAATAGTAATTGTTGGGTTTTTGGCCATATATGCTTTCACAATTTGCCAGCCTAACCAGTGGCCTATTCTGCCAGGAGAACCTTCCGGAAATCCTTGTATAAATGGAGCCTCGCCCATGTATTTTATAATTTCGGTAGTTTCTTTAGTGTACAATAAATTGTTGTCAATAAAATAAAACCAAACGGATTCTTCATTGTTATCACACCATTTTAATTGCGTTTCATTGTAACTAATTTTAACAGTATTTGAAGCTTTAGGCATTAGTGCATCTAATAAGTAAAGTATCTTACCTTGGTGTATCATTTCGGTTAATAAATCCGCATTTTTTTCTTTCAGTTCAAATTCGGTAGAAACCCAACCTAACATAGCGCCAGCAACTAACCCCTCTTTACTCATAAATGCAGTTTTATACTGAGGAAGCCCTAATTGTGTATAAGCATCATAACTACTTCCTAAAAACATATCTAAGCCTATTCCCAAGTAATTTTCGTCAGTGGTAATGGCATAATTAAATCCAGATATGTAAGTAATAACTTCTGGAATAGTTCTTTTTGGAAAATAATAGTTGTAGTGTTTAAAAGCATTTTCTAATTCTGTTTGGTAAGTAGAAAAATCAGCATACGTCTTATCAGCATCAACCTTTATTTCTTTGATGTATGAATCGTTTGCAAAAGCATTTAATTGAGTGTTGATGTTGGGGTTTTTGACAGAACCAATATTAATTACACTCTCAGTAAAGTGCTGAAAAAACAAGCCATACTTGGTGTGTAATTCTCCCACATTTTTTGGAGTAATTCCATTTGTATATTGAAATAAATCCTGATCAAAACGGGTTACTTTAAAGTCAATTTTCACATCAGAGACATCAACTTCTAAGGGGTTGTTTCCGCATGATAAAATAGTAATACAAAATACTAAAGTTATCAAGTGTTTAAGTGTTGAAAAGTAGGGCTTCATTAACAATATTAGGGTTTATTTATAGTTAGTTTTGTATAGATAAATGTAGTTTTTATGATACATAAAACAAAGGTACTTACTTTAATAGTTTTTGGGTTGTTATTTATCAACCTTTCTGCGCAAGGGGATGATTTTAGTAATGATCCAACTGCTAAATTGCCAGATGATGATAGAAAATTTCGATTTGGATTACAGTTTAGTCCAAACATTTCATGGTTAAAAGCAAATACTGCTGGTTATGAAAGCGAAGGAACTAAAATGGGGTTTAGTTATGGGTTGTCTTTTGAGTACTTTATGTCTAAAAACTATTTGTTTTCTACAGGATTAACAATGCTCAATTCTGGAGGGAATATTTCGTATAAAGGAATTTATGATGTGTCAGATGTGCAAAATATCGTTGTATATGTACCTGCAGATGTAGAAGTAAAATATAAGTTGAAATATATAGAGTTGCCTTTATTGCTGAAGTTAAGGACAAATGAAATTGGATACCTAACCTATTTTGGACAGTTTGGATTTAAACTAGGATTTAATTATAGATCAAGTAGTGAGTATAATTATTTTCATGAATTGACAGGTATTGGTGGAGATAAAAGAAGTGATATTTTGAATGAAAGTGCTCCGGAAGAAATTAATTGGATTAACTTATCCTTAGTAATTGGAGCAGGAGTAGAATATAATATTTCAGGGAATACAAGTTTGATGTTAGGAATAACATTTAATAATGGGTTTGTTAACCAATTAGATACTAAAGTTCATGTTTTAGACACTAATGGAGATGCCTTAATAGACATTGATGGTAATCCTGTGTATTCAGAAAAAGATGCAAGTGCTAATTTGAATTATTTTGCCTTAAACATTGGTATTTATTTTTAAGAGATGAATTCAACAGGAGTTAAAAGTCATATAGTTAATTGGTTAGAAGGCTACATTAAAGAATCTAAAACTAAAGGGTTTGTTATTGGAATTTCTGGCGGTATAGACTCTGCAGTTACCTCCACTTTAGCCGCAGAAACTGGTTATCCGTTAATCTGTTTGGAGATGCCAATTTACCAATCGGATAAAGAAGTTGGAAGAGCGCAACAACACATTGATTTTTTAAAAAAGAATTATCCAAATGTCAGTCCTGTTAAAACAGAATTAACAGGAGTGTTTGATTCTTTTATTGCTGCTATGCCTGATGTTGATAATGAAGAAGACAGGAAAATGAGTTTAGTAAACACTAGGGCACGATTACGAATGACCACACTTTATTATTTTGCTGCTATCAATAATTATTTGGTATTGGGTACAGGTAACAAAGTAGAAGATTTTGGAGTAGGTTTTTACACCAAGTATGGAGATGGAAGTGTAGATATTAGTCCAATTGCAGATTTGGTAAAAACAGAAGTTTACAGTTTAGGTAAAGAATTAAATGTTATCAATGACATTCTTATAGCTCCTCCAACAGATGGGCTCTGGGGAGACGACAGAACTGATGAAGACCAGATTGGAGCATCTTATCCAGAGTTAGAATGGGCAATGCAAATTGCTGAACAAGCGAATATAGATTTTACATTGTTCACACAAAGACAACAAGAGGTTTTTGAAATTTATACACGATTAAATACCATTAATCAACATAAAATGCAAGCCATTCCTGTTTGTAAAATTCCAGCAGAGTTAAGGTAGAAATATCTTATTAAATACAATGTTATCATTACCTTTGTAACTCACAATGGAATTAGATACTATTATAATTGGTTCTGGTGCTGGAGGTCTTTCAGCAGCAATTTGTTTGGCAAAAGAAGGTCAGAAAGTATTGGTGTTAGAACAACATGATGTTCCGGGCGGTTGGTGTCATAGTTTTTATTTAAAAGGGCATCGGTTTACTCCAGGAGTCCATTATATTGGATTATTAGGTAAAGGAGAATCTACTAGCGAATTGTATGAAGGGCTAGGAATAGCTAATGATTTGACATTTTTCAGAATGAACCCTAAAGGTTATGACCATTGTTGGATAGGTGATGAACGCATTGATTTGCCAGCAGATTTTGATAAATTAGTGCACTCGCTTTCAGAACGATTTCCTAAAGAAAAGAAAAATATAATTAAGTATTTAACTCTTGTTCGTAATGTTAGTCGTCAAATACAGTTAATCCCTAAAATGAAAGGTTTTTGGGATGCAATTACCATTCCTTTTCGAACAAGGCACATGGGTAAATATGGAATGTTTACGTTAAAAAAAGTAATAGACTGGCACATTAAAGACCCTTTGTTAAAAACGGTATTAAATGTACAATGTGGTGATCATGGATTGCCACCAGGTAAAGCAAGTTTTCCTGTTCATTGTGCTGTAATGGAGCATTATTTTAAAGGCGGTTTTTATCCAATGGGTGGAGGTGGAGCTATTGTAAAAGCAATGACCAATAAAATAAAAGAGTTGGGAAGTGAAGTGAGAACAAGCCAGAATGTTACACGTATTTTATTAGAAGGAGATAAAAAGAAAAAAGCTGTTGGTGTTGAATTAGAAAATGGAGAACAGATTTTTGCAAAAAGAGTTATCTCAAATGCAGATCCAGACATTACTTATCTTGATTTAGTTGGAAAAGAAAACCTTAGCTCTAAATTAGTGAAACGACTTTCTGAAACAAAATACTCTTGTACATCATTGATGCTCTTTTTAGTTGTGGATATGGATATGCGAAAGGCAGGAATGGACTCAGGAAATATTTGGTTAATGCCTGAAAAGAATAAGGATCCAGATGATTTATTTGAAGATATGATGAAAGTTGATATTGCTGAAGGAGAAGAATTTCCAGGTTTCTTTCTGAGCTGTACAACAATAAAAGATCCGACAAGTTTTGATGGGCGATATCATTCTATGGAAGTAGTAACATTCATTAATCATGAAGCATTTTCCCAGTTTAAAGCTGATGATAAACGTAAATCAGAAGAATATTTAGCTTTTAAAGAACATCTAACTCAAAAAGTTATTAGAACGCTAGAAAAAACCTTTCCAGGTATAGGCGAAAAAATTGTACATAAAGATTTGGGAACACCCTTGACTAATCAACACTATATTAATTCAACAAATGGGTGTGTTTATGGTACTGAAAAAACCTTTAAGCAAATTGGTCCATTCTCATACAAAGCAAAAAGCGAAATTGAGAATCTTTATTTATGTGGAGCAAGTATACTTTCTCATGGAGTTGCAGGAGCAAGTTATTCTGGGGTGCAAACTGCAGCTGGAATTTTAGGTAAAAGACAAGATGATTTAATACAGTCTGATGATACTCAAAATATTCAAATTTTTGAAGCTGAAGATGATTCTAATTATCCTGATTGGATAAAGCAAAAGATGGAAGTAAAGAAATCTCGTGTTGAAGGAAATTCGGAGAGATATTCTAACGCTTAATTAAAAAAATCAAATACCACCTTTGCTCTTTTCTTACTAATGGTATCTTCTAATTCTGTTAGATTTGCTTTTTTAATTCGTGCTACAGATTTAAATTTCCACAATAATTGTTGAGCAGTTTTATAACCTATTCCTTCAATTTTATCTAATTCAGATGTAATGGCCGCTTTACTTCTTTTGTTTCTATGGTGGGTTATACCAAAACGATGTGCTTCATTTCTTAAGTATTGAATTACTTTTAAAGATTCTGATTTTTTATCAATGTATAACGGAATAGAGTCTCCAGGAAAGTAGATTTCTTCTAATTTTTTGGCAATTCCGATAATGGTAATTTTCCCTCTTAACCCTAATTTATCTATACTTTTTAATGATGCACTTAGCTGTCCTTTTCCACCATCAACAATAATGAGTTGAGGTAAAGGTTCCTTTTCATCTAATAGTCGTTTGTAGCGTCTGTAAATTACTTCTGTCATAGAAGCAAAATCATCTGGGCCTTCAACTGTTTTAATGTTAAAATGACGGTAATCTTTTTTACTTGGTTTAGCATCTTTAAAAACCACACAAGCTGCAACAGGATTTGTTCCTTGAATGTTTGAATTGTCAAAACACTCAATGTGCACAGGCTTTTCTTTCATGCGTAAATCCTTCTGCATGCGTTCTAATATTCTATCAGAATGCTTGGTAGGACTAATGTTTGCTTTT
>JAESUI010000339.1 GCA_016763135.1 Flavobacteriales bacterium | reverse complement strand
GATTGAAATTAAAATCAGGAAAATTAAAGAAAATGTCAACCTTGCTTAATTCGGCTGTGTTTCCAGGGAATCAAGGTGGACCATTAGAACATGTTATAGCTGCTAAAGCTGTTGCTTTTAAAGAAGCTATGTCTGATGAGTACATGGATTACTGCGTGCAAGTAATGAAAAATGCTAAAGTAATGGCAGAAGAATTAACTAAAAAAGGCTATGGTGTAATTTCTGGAGGAACAGAAAATCATTCAATGTTAATCGATTTACGTTCTAAAGATATTACAGGAAAAGAGGCAGAAAACATTTTAGTTACTGCTGATATAACTGTGAATAAAAATATGGTTCCTTTTGATGATAAATCTCCATTTGTAACATCTGGAATTAGAGTTGGAACAGCAGCTATCACAACTAGAGGGGTTAAAGAAGATGAAATAGTGAAAATTGTAGAATTACTGGATAGAGTAATTACCAACAGAGATGATGAAGCTGTTATTGATGAAGTAAGAGCAGAAGTAAATGAAATGATGAATAAATACCCTTTGTTTAGTTTATAGTGTTTTGTGTATGGTTGATAGGACTTAGCCAAACACCAAAAACTAAACACCAAAAACGATATGAATATGATAAGAGCAAACGATAAAAATATAAAAACTTGGATTGAAGTTTCTGAAAATTCAGATTTTTCAATTCAAAATATTCCATTTGGAATAGCAAAAGTAAATAATGAAGTTTTTGTAGCTACAAGAATAGGTGATACTGTTGTTAATCTTTACACAGTTGCTCGTTTAGGACATTTTGATGTAGCTAAAGATGTATTTGCTTCATGTAGATTAAATGATTTCATGTTGTTAGGGAAACAAGCAACTAGAGATGTAAGAGATAAAATTTCAGACATTTTTAATGCTAATAATGCTGAAGCAAAAAACAACGTTGAATTACAAGAGGCATTATTAAATGTAAATGATGTAGAAATGTTAATGCCAGTTGAGGTTGGAGATTATACTGATTTTTACTCAAGCGAGCAGCACGCATTCAATGTAGGTTGTTTATTTAGAGACCCAGATAATGCTTTGATGCCAAATTGGAAACATATTCCTGTCGGGTATCATGGACGAGCAAGTTCAATTATTCCTTCAGGTACATCTTTTCATAGACCAAAAGGACAAAAAAAACCACCTACCGAAGAAATGCCTGTTTTTGGTCAATCTAATTTATTAGATTTTGAATTAGAAACAGCTTTTTTTACTTATGAAGGAAAACCTTTAGGAGACTCAATTTCTACAGAGGAGGCAGATGATTATATCTTTGGGATGACTCTGTTAAATGATTGGAGTGCTAGAGATATTCAAGGTTGGGAGTATGTGCCATTAGGACCATTTTTAGGGAAAAGCTTCGCGTCACACTTATCTTGTTGGGTAGTGACTTTGGATGCGTTGGAGCCATTTAGAACTGCTGGTCCAGTACAAAACCCAAAAGTATTACCATATCTAGAGTATGCTGGAGATAAGCATGTTGATATTAATTTGGAGGTTTTAATACAGCCAGAAGGAGGAGAGGAGACTTCAGTATGTAAGTCAAATTATAAATACATGTATTGGAACATGAATCAGCAATTGGCGCATCATAGCGTAAATGGATGTAATATAAAAGCAGGTGATTGTATGGGGTCAGGAACAATTAGTGGTCCTAAGGAAGGAGAATTTGGATCTATGCTAGAAATTAGTTGGAAAGGAACGAAAACAGTACCAATGAAAGATGGAACAGAACGTAAATTTATTAATGATAATGATACTGTTATTATGAGAGGTTTTGCTGAGAAGGATGGAGTAAGAATTGGATTTGGTGAAGTTGCAGCAAAAGTATTGCCGGCTAAATAAAAATCATTGTCAGTTCGAGTAATTTAGCTCCTGATAGCTATTGGGAGTAAAATTGTATCGAGAATAAATGATTTTCAAAAAAGTAACTAAACTAAAAAAGCCCTTGAATAATTTTATTCAAGGGCTTTTTTAGTTTAGTTGAGATTAGTGTTTACCTATTTCACGAATTACTTCTTTAAGGATATCATCTAATCCTCCATTTATTGATAGGGATATCATAACAATAGCATAAACGAAATATAAAGAAGATAAACTTAGACCAACAATGGCACAGATCTTTCCTCCTTTCATATTCTTGTATGAGCTTTCAGTATAAGATTCTGGTGAGGTGATATACAGTTTGTTTGCTGTGTTGGCCAAGACTAATGCAATTATTCCTAAGATAATTCCTATTACACCATAACAACAGCATAGTACAATTGATAAGATACCTAATACTAAAACTCCAGTAGAGTTAGGTAGGGATTTTTGATTTTCCATTGAATCTAAAGGTTGATTTTCCATAATGAGTATTAATTAAAAAAAAAGCCCCGAATATTTCGGGGCTTTTAAAATAAATTTTTTATTTACTGAGCTGAAGTATCACCTCCACCATCAGTAACCATAGAGTCTAATGCTTCTCCAGAACCTGAAGTAGCCTCACCACCATTACCAATATATTGAGCATCACCAAATGCTAACATTGGATAGAAAATAAATCCTAAGAATACTAGACCAACTGTGTATCCAGCACCTTTTCCAAATGATTTAGATAAACCATGAATCATCATTATTAAAATAACGTAATTTACAAGTGGTATAAAACATAATACTACCCACCAAGTCGGTTTTCCAATTATTTTACACAATACTATAAGATTGTATATTGGTACAAGAGCAGCCCATCCTGGGTGTCCAGCTTTTACATAAATTTTCCATCCAGAAGCAATCATTAAAGCTAAGATTGCCAAGTAAATAATAAGAATAATCATAATTTTTTTAATTTAAGTTAAACAATATATTAATTAGTTAGAAGACCAATATAGAAAGATAAAACTCAATGGGCAAATTTTATCGATGTATAATTATTAACAATCTACAATAAGACGCTGCTTATCGAATAAAATGCTATTGATTTATATGGTGTTGTAGGATGTCTGGTCCAATGTTAATAAGTTCAATTCAAATAAATACGTCATTGCGGGCTTGACCCGTAATCTCCTAGAAATGGTTAATAAATAATATGATATTGTAGGTAAAGCTTACAATGTCGTTAAAGAATTATCTCCTCCAAACCTCAAAATTTTCAGTAGACTCTTTTTTCTCAATAGAATAGATTTTGAAATAAGTTTCTGAAGAAGATTTTAACTTTACCTTTTCAATTACCCCTAATTCTCTTTTTACAGACAATGCAATTTCATCAGCTTTAAAGTAAGACGACCATTCTGTTAAATCATTGTTTACTTTAACTCCATTAATGGCAATTATTTCATCATTAATAGATAAACCATTTTCTTCAGCAATAGAATTAGGGTAAATATTATCAATAATACATGTTGAGTTTTCATAACGAACTGTAAAACCCAAATAAGCTTCATTATATTTTTTTGAAGGTTCAATTTTCAAATTACAACTAATATAGTTTAAACTTTCTTTTAACTTTTCATTGTAATCTGTAGTCCCGTGTAAAAAGTTGTTGTAAATTTCATCATAAGAAGTCCCAGCAACTTGTTCAATTACACTTTTGTAATCTTTATCAGTAACTCCTTTTCCTTGCTTGGCATAATCTTGATATAATATTTTCATTACATCATTTAACGACTTTTCGTTATTGGTGTTTTGAAGAATAAATACATCTGTCATAAAAGCAATTAAAGCTCCTTCAATATAAATAGAACCCTTTCTACCTGGAGTTCCTTTTACATAGCCATCTAACCAAGTATCAAAAGAAGATTGAGCAACGGAATAATTATTCACTCCAAAATTATTAAAGTGTCTTTCTAATAATTTATTAAATGTTTTAGTGTATTGTTTCCAATCAAAAACGCCTGAAGTAAATAGAAATTTATCTCCATAATAGGTAGTAACTCCCTCATCTATATAGCCTAATTCAGTGTAGTCTTCTTTGCTGTAATCATAAGGATACATTTCTAAAGGTCTAATTTTTTTCACATTCCATGTGTGATATAACTCGTGGCAACTCACTCCTAATAGTTCGTTGTACCAGCCTTCTGTTCTAAAAATGTCATAAGAAGGTCCTAAAGAAATTACTGTTGAATTGCTGTGTTCAACACCATGATAAGTTCGGTGTGTTAATATTTGAAATATGAAATGATATTCCTCAACAGGGAAATCTCCAAAAGCTGTTACTTGAGCTTTTGAGAACTTTCTAAAATCAGTTTCTAATAAATTCCAATCAGGTTTACATTCTCCTTGAAACCAAATGTGAAATTTAATACCACTTTCATCATAGCTATGGTGTTGTAAACTGTTACTCGCGATAAGAGGACTATCAACCAATTCATGAAAATCTTTACAAAGGTATTTGTGTTTTGAAACTTCTTTTAATCCTGAAGCGACATCATAAGTTGAAGAAATTTGTAACTCTAATTCACATTCTTCATTCATTCTATCTGGAACATATAAAAAACAGTTCACACCATTTATATAAAGTTGTTTGTCATCTAAATAAGATGATCCGGCATTAATTTCATTCGCAAAATAATTGTATTTAATGTGTATAGTTTTGTTTCCTTTGGTTTCAACTTCCCATAAATCTTTAGTCAATTTTTTAGAAGAAAGTGAATTCCCGTTATTATCAAAAGCTTCCCATTTTTGAACATTTTTAGCAAAATCTCCTAACTCATACCTCCCTGGTCGCCAAGCAGGTAATTGTATTTCTAATTTTTCATCATTCACATTATCAATAACGTATTCAATGTCAATGTAGTGGTTGTTTGGCTTTTCGTAAGAAACAATGTATTTCATTCTAATGAGATTTGATAAGCAACCAAAGATAAATTTCTTATTTAACTTAATCACCTAATCATTTAATTACTTAACCAACTTTTATTAAATTCGCAGTTCATTAAGAAATTAAACATTAAGATATGAGTTACGATTTAATTGTTGTTGGAAGTGGTCCTGGTGGATATGTTGCTGCTATTAGAGCTTCTCAATTAGGAATGAAAATAGCTATTGTTGAAAGAGCTGAATTAGGCGGTATTTGTTTAAATTGGGGATGCATTCCAACAAAAGCCTTGTTGAAAAGTGCGAATGTTTTTGATTACATTAATCATGCAGAGGATTATGGTATTAAAATTAAAGGTGCTGATGCTGATTTCCCTGCTATCGTAAAAAGAAGTAGAGATGT
>JAESUI010000338.1 GCA_016763135.1 Flavobacteriales bacterium | reverse complement strand
TTCATATTCGCCACGAGGACTTGGCTCTAATCCTTTAGCAATGTCAATTACACTGTTATCATAAAAGTACAAACCAGGAACGGCATAATTTGATTTTGGATTAGTAGGCTTTTCTTCAATAGAAATTGCTTTTTGGTTTTCATCAAATTCAACAACCCCATATCTTTCTGGGTCGGAAACATGATAGGCAAAAACAACTGCACCAACAGAATTTGTGTTTTCCATTAACAAACCATCTAAGCCCGTTCCATAAAAGATGTTGTCTCCTAATATTAACGCAACGCTATCATCTCCAATAAAATCTTCGCCAATCACAAAAGCTTGTGCTAAACCATTAGGAGTTTCTTGAATAGCATAGGTAAATTCACAACCAAATTGAGTTCCATCTCCTAATAATTTTTTAAAGTTTGAGCTATCCTCGGGGGTTGTAATAATTAATATTTCTTTTATTCCCGCACTCATCAAAATGGAGAGTGGATAATATATCATGGGCTTGTCATAAACGGGCATTAACTGTTTACTAACAGCTAACGTCAATGGGTGTAATCGGGTGCCAGAACCACCGGCTAATACTATTCCTTTCATAACTTAATCTAATTCTTGGTGTTTAATTGGTTTTATTTCCAATTCGTCTAAGTCTATATCTTCTTCTTCATCAAATATTTCAATTAAAGGTTCTTTTTTAAATGCTTTAGTTGTTAAAGCTTTGTCTAAAGATAATAATAATGAAGGCAATAATACTAAATCTGCCATCATAGCAAACAATAATGTAACAGAAACTAAAATACCTAAAGCAATTGTACCTCCAAAACTAGAAACCGTAAATACTCCAAATCCAAAAAACAAAATGATAGAAGTATAAATCATACTAACACCTGTTTCTCTTAATGCTAAATAAACAGCTTCTTTAATATTCCATTTTTGATGTTTTAATTCTTGTCTATATTTTGCTAAGAAATGGATGGTGTCGTCAACTGAAATTCCAAAAGCAATACTAAATATTAAAATAGTTGAAGGTTTGATGGGGATTCCAAAAAAGCCCATTAGTCCTGCTGTAGTTAACAATGGAAGAAGGTTCGGAATTAAAGAAACCAGCACCATTCTAACAGATGAAAACAGTACTGACATTAATGAGGCAATTAAAATAATAGCTAGGGTTAAACTAGTTAATAGATTTTCTACTAGGTAGTTGGTTCCTTTTAAGAAGACTACACTTGTACCGGTCAGGCTTATATTATATTCTTTCGGAGGAAAAATTGAATCTATTTTTGGGCGAATTTCATCGAGTAAAATATCCATTTCTTTAGTGCCAACATCAGCCATTTGGAAACTTACACGAGTAATTTGATTGTCTTTATCTATAAATGATGAAAAACTGTTTTTATCATTATTATTATTCACATATTTTTTTAATTTTTTTAGTTCAGTTGCTGGCGGTAAAATATAAAACTTAGGCCTCCCATTTTTATATGCTTGATAGCTAAATTTTATAGCTTCAGTAATTGAAAGAGGTTTTGAAAATTCTTTATAATTAGCTAATTCTCGTTGTAGCTTTTGAATTTTATATAATGTTTTTCCATTGTCTGCAAAAACACCATTTTTCTTTTTGGTATCGATAACTATTTCAAAAGGCATTACCCCATTAAAATTTTTTTCAAAAAACTTGAGATCTTCTACAATTGGATCATTTTTAGGTAAATCGTCAATTATGTTACCTGTTGTAGTGATTAGGGATACGCCATAAATACTTAATAGGACAATTATAATTGTAACAGCATAAACAGTCTTTCTTTTGTACTTAACAATGTGTTCTAAAAAGCCAACTATTTTAATCATGAGCTTATTTTCCAAATGCTTGGTGTGTCTTTCTTTTGGGGCTTTTAAAGACTAAATATTATTGGAATGATAAGGATAGAAAGTACAAAAACAAGGAAAATATCGATAGCGGCTAAAATTCCAAATTCTATTAAAACCTCACTTTTTGTAAAAATAAATGTAGCAAAACCTAAAGCTGTCGTTGTATTAGTTAGAAAAATAGCATTTCCAATTTTTTGAATAACTCTGCTTAATGCTTTGATTTGATTTCCGTGATTTTTATATTCAGAATGATACTTATTAAGCAAGAAAATACAATTGGGAATTCCTATTACAATAATTAATGGAGGAATTAACCCTGTAAGAATGGTTATTTTATATCCGAAAAGCGATTGAATTCCGACAGACCAGACAACTCCCACGGTTACTACTAACATGGAATACATTGTAGCTTTAAAGGATCTAAAAAAAAGATAAAGAATAAGAGATGTTATTAAAATAGAGAGGATTAAAAAGATTAAAATTTCATCTTTAACTTTTGTGGTGGAGTTAGCCCTTATATATGGTAACCCCGATTTATGAACTTTTATTCCTGTTTTTTCATGAAATGCTAAAACTTCAGAATCAATCTTTTCAAATAGTTCATTTCGATATTTTGAATCAAGGACATTTGTATCAAGTGTAATTGCAATTAATGTTGTTGCAGTTGAATCAGTGTATAAGTAACCTTCATAAAAAGGGAGATTGTATAGCACCTCTTTTAGACTATCAACCTCATTTTGTGTTGTTGGTTTTTGTTTTACAATTTGTTCAAAATCAAATCGTTTTTCAGCTTTGTTTTTTATTAGAGTATAAGAGTTGGCAACAGATAGTGCTTCTGTTACACTATTAACAACGGTGTCTTTTCCATTAATTACAAAGTCAACTTTTATGTTTTTGATGTTGTGTGTTAGATCATACCAAGCATTAAAATTTTCTAGTTCAAATAACTTGTCATTGTTGATCCCAACTACAACAATACTTCCGTCTTTCCCAAAAGTTGATTTAAAATTTTGGTACTCAATATAAGTACTGTCTGATTTAGGGAGCATTTGAGCAAGCTGATAACTCATGCTCACAAATTGAACTCGATACCCCATAAAAGCGGTTACCAACCCTAATAAAATTAGAATTAGTAATCGGTTTCTTAATATTATTCTTGAGAATTTAAACCACATATATCAATACTGTTCTCATAACCACAGCTTACAAATATCGTATTAATCTCAAACAGAAAAAAGGAGAAAATGTATAATTCAAAACTTTAACCTTTAAGCTGATTATTGGCTTTTTTCTACAGAGGTACTTTCTATTTTAACGTAAGTTAAATAGTGAATGTTCATAGAGTTAGGTTGGTAATCTTTAACTACGGATTGAATTAATTGATAATTTTCATGGTACCATAGTGGAATTACAGGAACCTCTTCTGCAATTATTTGATCAGCAGTTAAGCATAACTCGTATCTTTTTTTAGTGTCGATAGTTACTAATGCTTCTTCATATAATTTATCAAATTGATCATTTTTGTACCTTGATTCGTTAGGGTATGAAGACTCTTCATTTGACGCAGGAACATCTTCTCCATAAAATAACGATAAAAACGTAACTGGATCAGGTATTTCAGCTAACCATCCTGATAATGAAAGATTGATTTTAGACGTTCCGTTTAATTCCATTATTTCTTTTAGTGACAAAGAAGAAATTTCCACATTAATATTTAGGTTAGTTAATAATTCTTTTTGTATTTCGAGAGCAACTCTTAAACTTGTATTACCTTTTCCAACAGCAAATTTAAGTGTAGGAAATCCTTTTCCATCAGGAAATCCAGCATTTGCTAAAAGGTCTTTAGCTTTGCTCACGTTATATTCATGTCCCACAACAGAAGAGAAATCGTAGTTTTTAATTGCTGAAGGAACTATACCATGGTTGCCGGCACCATAAGCTTCGCCTTTAAGAACATCATCAACAATCTTTGTTTTGTTAACAGCCATACCTAAAGCTTGTCTAACTTTAAGCTTGTTAAACGGAGCAATAGAAGTATTTAAGTTTAAAAAAGTTGTTGTAACTTGAGGGTATCTACCTAATACATATTTTACAGGCTTATCTTGAAAATCTGCAATTTGTGACTCAACAATATCTTTAACTGATTCTGGAGGGATTCCTGTAATAATATCTAACTTATTATTCATAAACATCTTTAATTGATCTTGTCCAGATTTAACATAATTAAAAGCTACAGATTCTAAATAAGGAAGCTTATTACCTTTTTTATCAGAGATGTGATAGTTTTGGTTTTTGAGAAGTGTTATAGCACTTTCAGTATCATTTACTTTGCTATAGGTAAAAGGACCAGAACCAGCAACAGCATTTTTTTCAATAGCTTCTTTAGGAACAATAGCAGAACTAACTGTTGCTAAAAGATTATGAAAATTAGAAGAAGGTTTGTTTAATGTGAACTCAACAGTATAATCATCTAGTGCTTTTAGTCCAGAGATTTCTCCCCCAGAATTTCTATACTCTTCACTACCTTTTACTTTACCTTTATAAAGGCTATATGCATAATTCCTCTCACTTTCAGAATAAATTCTATTAAAACTATAAATTACATCTGAAGCTTTTAATTCCCGTCCTTTTCCTCCTTCAAAACAATCATTGTCTTGGAAATGGACTCCTTTTTTTAGTTGAAAAGTAACGACAAGGTTGTCTTCGCTAACAAACCATGATTCAGCTAGCAATGGTTGTAATGATAAATCTTTTTCATCAAACCGGAGTAATGGCTCATATATTTGACTTACAATATGAAAAGAAACCACATTGGTAACTTTTATTGGGTCTAGAGTATGATATTTCTCTGTAATAGCAAAATCTAAACGGTTAGCATTTTCACTATTTAACTCACTGTTTTGAGCATCATTTTCTGATGCTGTATTTTCTCCACCACCGCAAGACATTAATAACATCACCGAGGCTGTAATAAAACTTAAAACTATTTTTTTCATATTTACTTTAACTTAGATTTTGCCAAATATACTAATTAGCTATTTTAAAAGATGAAAAGATACAAAAAAACAACTAGTATGACTAGTAGAAACATATGGAGATATCACCAATATTTACCATAAAAGGGCTGTAAAGAACCATTTAAGTTCTTATATTTGTTCCCGATATTTTTTATATCTACAAAACATGGGAAAAACACATACGTTTCAAATTCCAGTAATGGGGATTGGATTTACAATAGACACTCCTTTTAAGGTTGCTCCTTTTGGAATATCTTCTGTGCTATCATTAGGAGATGATTTGTTGGTGGAGAGAATGAGAGAGTTCTATTGCAAGAAGTTTAACATTCCGTTTATAGAGGTGGCGAAAGATGATCTTGATAGAAGAGCACATCGAATTACCCTATACCTTAACCTAATGAATAGAATGGTTAAGAATAAATTTAAAGAATTAAAAAATGCATCTTTTGAAAAAGGAAGTGAATTAACGAAGTATTTTGAAATGCTCCCTGATTTTACGGAACTTAAAAAAGAATACAAGAGAATGACGGAAGAAAGTGATTCGTCTGTGATTGAAAAGATACAACAATGGCTTAAAGACAACATGGAGGTTGGAGCGATTGATGTAAATATAATGACCAAATTAGATAAAGCTAATTTTTTAAAAGGAGAACAATTGCCTCAAGATATGAATGATGCTCATGCTGCATTAAGAGGTTTTGCCAAGAGTGATTTAACTTCTGGAGTTGTTTTGTCTGCAGGGTTAAGCCCAAGGTTATACAGCTACGTTTCTAATTTTAATGAATTTTTCCCTGATGAAAACGAACAATTAAATAAAAAAATCATTTTAAAAGTAAGTGATTATCGTTCAGCATTGGTTCAAGGAAAATTTTTAGCGAAGAAAGGAATTTGGGTAGCAGAATATAGAGTAGAATCTGGATTAAATTGTGGCGGACATGCTTTTGCTACGGACGGGTTTTTAATGGGCCCAATTTTAGAAGAGTTCAAAGAAAAGAAAGCAGAATTAATAGAGCAAGTACACGAAATACTTAATAATGCACTAGAAGGGCTGGGAAGAAAGAGGCTTTCTAAGCCGTTAGACCTATTGGTTACTGCACAAGGAGGTGTAGGAACAGCTAATGAGCACAACTTAATGTTAGATAACTATAACGTTGATTTAGTAGGTTGGGGAACACCGTTTTTATTAGTTCCTGAAGCTGTAAATGTTGATGCCGAATCTTTTAAAATACTTTCGGAAGCAGGAGTGAATGAGTTATATCTGAGTGATATTTCTCCTATAGGAGTTCCCTTTAATTCCATAAAAGGAAACACAAAAGATGTAGAAAAAGAGGGTAAAATTACTGACGGAAAACCAGGGAGTACTTGTCCTAGCCAGTTTTTAAAATTATATAACACAGAATTTACTAAAACACCTATTTGTCTTGCATCAAGACAATACCAAAAATTAAAAATTGTAGAACTAGAAGCTCAAAATCTCACTACTGATGAGCATAAAAAAGCTTATGATAAAATAACCGTTAAATCATGTATCTGTGCAGGATTAGTTATGACTGCTTATTCAGAAAATGATTTATTAAAACGATCTGATGGAGTTGGGGTTTCTCTTTGTCCAGGGCCAAATATGGCATATTTTTCTAAAGAATCTACTTTACATGAAATGGTTGATCATATTTATGGAAGAGCAAATGTATTAAACGATACTGATAGACCACATATGTTTATTAAAGAGTTGGGGATGTATATAGATTATTTAAATAAAGAGATTGACGAATCGTTAGAAACATTAAATAAGAAGAGAGTAAAATATTTTGAAGGATTTAAAGCAAATTTAAATTCGGGAATTGAATACTACGAAAATTTAATTAGCGACATGAAAGAAGAGTCTGATGCAATTAAATTAAAATTTAGTGAAGAATTAGCGGCTTATAAAGTTGTTGTTGCACAAATTGTTCTTCCAACTTTAGAAACAGTATAAAAAACAAAAAACATTAAGAGCCTTGTTTTTATTAAGACAAGGCTCTTTTTTGTTTTGAAAGGAAACGAAAAACACAAAAAATGTTTCCTGTATTAAAAACGTTTCTTACATTTGCATTATAATTTTATTAGCAATGGAAAAAAAGGAGAAAGAATTAGAGATTATAGCAGCTGCTTTGGAGTTGTTTATGAAGTATGGAATTAAAAGTTTAACAATGGATGACATTGCCAGACATTTACACATTTCAAAAAAAACACTTTACTTATATGTAAATGA